>NZ_JAELTP010000393.1 GCF_016428915.1 Pandoraea sp. ASV26 | reverse complement strand
GACCAGGATACCAGCAGACAGAGCATCCAGCGTTCCAATAGCGACAATAGTTGACGGGTCGTTGCCGTTGAACTGGTGCAAGACACCAATGCCAATAGCCATGCCAATCGGCGTGACAAAGGCAAACAGAGACGCGAGGCCGAGCTTCTTCTTCATCGAGAGACCTAGGCGAGGAACCACTGCAGGAGAAGAAGCTTCATCGCCGCTGTTGGTGCCGTTGAAGCCCTTGGCACCTTCGGTTTCGTTTGTGGGGCCGTGGTAGTGAATCTCATCGGTTGCGGTACCGACAGTCGCGATTCGGGTTCCGAGAGCGAGACCTTCAAAGACCTGATGGAAGACAATGACGATGAAGAGTGTGAGGAAGAAGCTGTCGCCCGCTACGACCAGGGTAAGTCCAATCACTAAGAAAAAGCAACTATTAGTCAATGACCCTTCCAAAAGGCGGGGGCCTGAAAAA
>NZ_JAELTP010000392.1 GCF_016428915.1 Pandoraea sp. ASV26 | reverse complement strand
CTTCCAAACCATTTCTGTCTCAGCCCTGAACCGGTGGGGGGGTTGCCACCACTCCGCCGCCCGCTATGCCGGTTCCGTTCCGTCGGAGCGGCGACTAGAAAAAAAATGTCTCGACCCTGGAAAATCACCACAGCCAACAGCCGACTGATTTCTTCAACCCTCACAAACTCAAACTCGAATTGCGGTTTTTTCAAAAATGCATCCGCTCGCAGCCGCCGAGCTCCAGGGTAACGGAACGGACGGCATCCCGTTCCGCGCCCGCGAGAACCACATACACCGGACGTGGGCGCGCACCTTTTCTTCGCTGCCGGAGCTATACATCCAACCCGAGACCATCGCCGAGGTCGAAAAGGTGGTCAATCTTGCGCGCAAATGCCGCCGACGCATAGTCACGACGGGCTGCGGCCACTCGCCGTCGAATATTACATGTACATCGAGCTGGCTGATTAATCTGGAC
>NZ_JAELTP010000391.1 GCF_016428915.1 Pandoraea sp. ASV26 | reverse complement strand
AGGCAGGCGTCGACATCTTTGAGGACGCTGAGACGCGTGCTGCTCGGGACGCAGAAGTGGAAAAATTTATGCGCGGTGAGGTCAGCCCGAGTAAAAAGGGCGACATGGATTGCGTTGCTGGTCTTCTCTCTCTTAGCCAGGGAGCTTGGAGATAGCTCGAGGACATTTCACGAAAGTGATGTCCGAGCATCTTTGACGACGCGAAAGGCCTTTGTTATGATGAAAAAGCGCATTAGTCGAGAGCAGGTATGCAGATTTCTGTACTGTTTCGCTGCAAGGAATCACGGGTTGTTCTGGGTTTACCAGAGGCATCTCAACAGCTCAACAAGGGTGAATGTCATACGGGGTTTTACATTTGTCTCAAGCTCGAATCTATTTCAACTTTCTCCTTGTACCGCAAAGGAGAGGAGTCGGTTATGTTCTATTATTTTGGGGAAAACGGCATAACATTTGGATG
>NZ_JAELTP010000390.1 GCF_016428915.1 Pandoraea sp. ASV26 | reverse complement strand
CACCTATCCTCTGCCAGTCGTTTAACAGGGCAGCTATAATCCGTTAAACAGACACAAGGAAACAGCCCTGCTTTTGACTTTACGCAGACTGGACATTTCCTTTTATGCATACGGCACTTCGGCTGGAGGATTTCTCGGCAAGAGCGTGGCGCAAGTAGAGGAAATGGTCAACAAAAACGACGTGGTCTCGGCAACATGTCGGCCGTACTTACGCAATGCTAACTATTTGAAGATTCTGGCCCAATGGAACACTGTTGCAGAAATCGAAGGGGTGAGCCCAGCTGAGCTGACGTATCGTTGGGTGGCTTACCATTCAGCATTACGCCCAGACCATGGTGATGCCTTCATCATCGGTGCTAGTAGCCCTGAACAACTAGACGAGACACTCAGTGCCACTGCATTGAGAAGGGTCCGCTCAGCGATAACGCATGTGCCTCTATTCATAAAATATGGGAAG
>NZ_JAELTP010000003.1 GCF_016428915.1 Pandoraea sp. ASV26 | reverse complement strand
CGCAGTCGGCACCGGCGTCGGTGCCGCAGTCGGCGCAGGTCTGGGCAACCTCATCGGTGGCAACACCACCGGCACGCTGATCGGCGCGGCCGTCGGCGCCGCCGCAGGCGGTGCAACGGGTTACAACTGGGGCGCCATCAAGAACAAGCTGGGCGGCCACACCGCCGGCACCGGCACCACGATCTCCGAACAACCGGATGGCACGCTCAAGGTCGCCGTGCCCAGCGACGTGACGTTCGATACCGGCCGCGCCGACATCAAGCCGAACTTCCGCGCAGTGCTCGACGACGTTGCCGCCTCGCTCAACCAGAACCCGGGCATTACCGCCAATATCGTCGGCCATACCGACAGCACGGGCGGCGACCGGATCAACGTGCCGCTCTCGCAGAACCGCGCGGCCAACGTCATTCAGTACCTGAACAGCCGCGGTGTCGCGATGAATCGCATGAGCGGCACGGGCGTGGCCTCGAGCCAGCCGGTCGCCTCGGACGCTACGCCCGAGGGCCGCGCCCAGAACCGTCGCGTCGAAATCCTGTTGCACGCACCGAATCAGCAAGCGCCGCGCGGCTGATCGTCTGCCATCTGCCGTCCAACGTTCGTCTCGCGTTCGTCTTGCCTGACTTCCGTCTGCTCCCCGCTTGACCACGCAAACGCATGTCCGGCCCGCCGGGCATGCGTTTGACGGATTCTCGCTGCTTTGAATGCTGCATCGCAGCATCGAAAATCGGCACATCGGTTGAACTAAAGGCTCGCCAAGTCGCTCAGACCCTCCGGAAGTGCCCACCGTGGGCGCTTCCATCTCCTCTTTGTTATTGACGTTACGTGTGCCTAGTTAAGCCGGAACCTGGTTCCGGCTTTTTTTTTGGCCGCGCGATCCGGCACCGCTGCCGCCCCCGGTCGACACGTGCCCTGTCGACGCCTCTGCAATCGCCCCGAGCCCCCTGCCGGGACGCCCGGTTGGGCGCCATCCCGCCCCGCCTGCTAGAATCGTCCTTTCCCAGTTCCCTCACCACACAATCCATCCTCATGTCCCGCCGCATCTTAGTCACCTCCGCCCTGCCGTACGCCAATGGCCAGATTCACATCGGTCACCTGGTGGAATACATCCAGACAGATATCTGGGTACGGTTCATGCGGATGCAGGGCCATGAGGTGTACTACGTGGGTGCCGACGACACGCACGGCACGCCGATCATGCTGCGCGCCGAGAAGGAAGGCCTCACGCCCCGGCAACTGATCGAGCGCGTCTGGAAGGAACACAAGCGCGACTTCGACAGCTTCGGCATTTCCTTCGATAACTACTACTCGACGGATTCCGAAGAAAACCGTGAATTGTCGGAAAACGTCTATCTCGCGCTCAAGGATCAGGGCCTGATCGAAGCGCGCGACATCGAACAGGCCTACGATCCGGTCAAGGAAATGTTCCTGCCGGATCGCTTCATCAAGGGCGAATGTCCGAAATGCGGCGCCAAGGACCAGTACGGCGATTCCTGCGAAGTCTGCGGCTCGACCTACGCGCCGACCGACCTGCTCAACCCGTACTCCGTTGTCTCGGGTGCCACGCCGGTGCGCAAGACCTCCACGCATTACTTCTTCAAGCTCTCGGACAAGCGCTGCGAGCAGTTCCTGCGCAAGTGGGTCGCCGGTCTCGCCCAGCCTGAAGCCGCCAACAAGATGAAGGAATGGCTCGGCGAAGACGGCGAGTCGACGCTGGCCGACTGGGACATCTCGCGCGACGCCCCGTACTTCGGCTTCGAGATTCCGGGCGCTCCGGGCAAGTACTTCTACGTCTGGCTCGACGCGCCGGTCGGTTACTACGCCAGCTTCAAGAACCTGTGCGCGCAGCGCGGGCTGGACTTCGACGAATGGGTCAAGCCGGATTCGAAGACCGAGCAGTACCACTTCATCGGCAAGGACATCCTGTACTTCCACACGCTGTTCTGGCCCGCGATGCTCGAGTTCTCGGGCTACCGCACGCCGACCAACGTGTTCGCCCACGGCTTCCTGACCGTGGACGGCCAAAAGATGTCGAAGTCGCGCGGCACGTTCATCACGGCGCAGAGCTTTATCGACACGGGTCTCAATCCGGAATGGCTGCGCTACTACATCGGCGCCAAGCTGAGCAACACGATGGAAGACATCGACCTGAACCTCGATGACTTCATCGCACGCGTGAACAGCGATCTGGTCGGCAAGTACGTGAATATCGCCAGCCGCGCAGCGGGCTTCCTCATCAAGCGCTTCGAAGGCCGTGTGTCGCCGGATGCCATGCAAGCGCCGTTGCTCGCACAACTGCGCGCCGCCGCGCCGCAGATCGCCGCGCACTATGAAGCCCGCGAGTTCGGCAAGGCGCTGCGTCTGGTGATGGAACAGGCCGACGCCGTGAACAGCTACGTCGACACGGTCAAGCCGTGGGATCTGGCGAAGGATCCGGCACAAAGCGCCGCGCTGCACGACGCCTGCTCGGTGTGCCTCGAGGCGTTCCGTCTGCTCACGCTGTACCTCAAGCCGGTGCTACCGGTGACGGCCGAGGCCGTGGAGCGCTTCCTGAGCATCGCGCCGCAAACGTGGCAGGACGTGAACCGTCCGCTCACCGCCGACACCGTCATCACCGCGTACAAGCATTTGATGACGCGCGTCGAAGGCAAGCAGGTCGAAGCGCTGCTCGCTGCCAACCGCGACTCGCTGCAAGCGGCCGCGCCGGTGGCCGAAGCGGCTGCCGCCAAGGGCAACAAGGACAAAGCGGCAAAGGCTGAAAAGGCGACCGACAAGCTTGCAGACGACGGTGTCATCACCATCGACGACTTCGCCAAGATCGATCTGCGCATCGCGCGCATCGTCGATTGCAAGGCCGTCGAAGGGTCGGACAAGCTGCTGCAACTCACGCTCGATGCGGGCGAAGCGCAAACGCGCAACGTGTTCTCGGGGATCAAGTCGGCCTATCCGCAGCCGGAAGTGCTGGTGGGCAAACTGACGGTGATGGTCGCCAACCTCGCGCCGCGCAAGATGAAGTTCGGTCTGTCGGAAGGCATGGTGCTCGCCGCCTCGGCCGCCGACGAGAAGGCGGAACCGGGCATCTACATTCTCGAGCCGCACGACGGCGCGAAGCCGGGCATGCGCGTCAAGTAAGGCGCAAACGTCACACCGGGAGCGGGGGCCGCGTTTCACGACAACGCCCGTCCTTCCCAAGCGAAACACCCCAGCAACCGGGCAGCTCTTCCGGTTCTGGGGTGTTTTGCTTTGTGCGCCCAATCTGGCGTTCGAGTTCTCTCGACTTATCCCCACTTATCCCAACTCATCGTGACGCCGATACCATCAACATCATGGGACGCTCCAGTTCTTCGGCCAACGACGGCGTCTCACGAATCTGCGCGGCTGTCGGTGCGAACTCGTCGACCTTCTGAATCCGAAACCCTGCATCGACCAACGCGTTGAGCGTTGTGCCAAGCGTGCGGTGATACTTCAGCACGCCTTCGGCGAACCAATCGGTGCGACGCTCGCCCTCGACGGCATAGCCGTTGACCGGCCAGGTCTTGCGGCCATCCTCGTCGACGATCCAGTGCGGATGCGCCGCTGCCATGAAAATCGGGTGCTCAATGGTGAAGACGAAGTGCCCTCCGGGCGCAAGCCCTTCATGAATCGCACGCACGAGACGCGTGAAGTCACGCACGTAGTGAAACGTCAGCGCGCTGTAGGCCAGATCGAATGACGCAGGCGGAAGATCGAGCGTATCGAGATCGGCAATACGGAACTCGATGGACGCGTCAGACGTGCTGGCCCTCGCGCGCTCGATCATGTTCTGCGACAGATCGAGCCCGAGCACCGACGCCGCGCCCTGCTCGCGCATCCAACGCGACGCCCAGCCGAAGCCGCAACCGAGATCGACCACGCGCTTGCCTTGTACGTCGGGCAGCATCGCCCGAATGGCGGGCCACTCGGGCGCCCCGTCCAGCCCATGCACCTGACGGGGCAACTGACTGTAGCCGGCAAAAAAATCGGGGTTGTCGTAGATGTTCTGAGCCATGAGATTTTTCCGAATGAATGCTTCGATGCGGTGATTGCCCGCAGCACGTCCCGAGTGGTTCGGCAAATCGTCAGGCCGACCACCCGCCGCGGATTAGCGCAGATGATCCACCGGCAACGCCGTGGTGAACTTCACCGTCTCCATCGAGAAGCTCGCGCTGATGTCTTGCAGATCGGCCACGCGAATGAGTTTTTTGTAGAAGCGGTCGTAGGCGGCGATGTCCGGCAGGTAGACCTTGAGCAGATAGTCGATTTCCCCGGCCATGCGGTGAATCTCGACGATTTCAGGCAATTCCCGCGCGCCTGCCACGAAGCGAACCATCCAGTCTTCGCTGTGCGTGGCCGCCTTGATGAACACGAAGGCCGTGACGCGCAGATCGAGTTGCTGGGGATCGCACAGCGTTACCTGCCCCGTGATGACCCCGTTCTCGCGCAGACGCTGCACGCGGCGCCAGCAAGGCGTGGGCGACAAGTGCACGGCCTCGGCCAGCTCTCCCAGCGAACGTGAGGCATCCGCTTGCAGATTTTCGAGAATTGCGAGATCAGTTTTGTCCACGACAGCCACCCGGGAGGAAAGATTTTCCAAATCCTACCCGATTCGAGCGGATATTTGAAAGCCTTTACCCTGCGTTGGCAAGTAAACTTCACAAACATTCCGAAAAGCGGGGGCATCATGAAAATCTTCACTCAGCATCCGGCCTCTGTCGGCGAAAACTACCTCCAGCACATGGGATCGGCGCTGTCGTTCGCGCTGCCGTTGCTGGGCGCGTTTCTGGCCTGTCTCGTGCATGCGGTATTGCCGTTCATGTTCGCGAAGACGAGCAGCAAGATCATCGTTCGGCTGCACGAGCGCATGGTGACGAACCGCCACCGGCACGCCGGCAAAGCGGCTCAGACGGCGCAGGCGGCCACCGAACAGACGCAGGCGACGCAGTAAGCGCACTGGGCATGGGCGCGCGCCTGGGCCCTCTGAAGCGCCTTGGCATAGCCTTCCTGACGCCCTTACGGCCGAGGCATCAAGGACGCTCCGACGCCGGGTCGGGCGAGCGCGACGTGACCGTCACCCGGCCGTCCGGGCCGAAGTGGGCATTGAACATGCCCGGCGTGTTGACGCCGTCTTCAAGCCAGCGCCAGCTCCACACCGTTTCCTTCTTCAGCCGGTACTCCGCGACCGTCGTCGGCTTGCCAAGCAAGCGCCGCACGTCGTCCTGCGTCATGCCCGGCTGCACCTGCTCGAAATTCTCCGCCGCAAGCGCCTGAATCACGGCCCGCAGTTTCCCGTCGGGGGCGATGTCGACCATATAGGTCCGCAAGCCGCCCGGCGCACGCGGATACTCCAGCCGCCGCGAACCGTCGTCGTTTTCCCAGACGATTTCGGGCTTGCCCATCTGCTCACGCACCTGCGCTTCGGTCGTCACGCCCGGCGTGAGGTTGCGCAGCAGCATGTCGTCCGGCTTGATGGCGTTGAATGTATCGCGCGCCTTCTCACGCACCTTGTCGATCTGCTGCTGATCGCAGCCGAACAGTCCCAGCAGACTCGCGAACAATCCCATGGCGACTCCCCATCGAAGACCCCGGCGCAACCCCTGCACCGAATGAACGGAACTACGCGACGTTAGCATCGGTAACACCTCCTCTTCACAGTTGCCCGCTGCCCTGCGCTTGCCCCATGGCTCGCGTTAGTCGAAGCGACGGTTGAACAGCACATCGAAGCCGGACAGCGAGCCGGTGCGCAGCACCAGTTGCCAGCGGCGCGAAACCTGCCACGTGATCTTCACGATACTCGCGGCGCTGGTGAGACTCTGTTCGTATCCCAGTGCGAAGTTGTCCGAGATCGCCTTGCCCACTTTCACGACCTGCTCGTCGTCGGACAGGCCCGAGTCGCTGCTGCCGATGCTGAACTCGTCGATGCCCAGATCCTTGATGATGCGCTTGCCGCCGGTGGCCCCCAGCAACGCCGTGGCCGCCCCGGCCATCGCCTGACGCTGACCCAGCCCCGCGCCGTCCGGACCATGGCCGAACATCAGCCACGAGAGCTTCTCTTCATCCGACACGCTGGGCTCCGACACCAGCGACACACGCGGCTGACGCACCGTGCCCGTGACCAGCACCCCCGCGGCGACCTCCTGATTGCGGCGCATCGCCTGAATGTAGATGTCGGGATTGTCCAGCGGACCGACGAAGTTGATCTGACCGCGCTCGATCGCGAGCTTGCGGTCGAACGCCTCGTAGGTGCCCTCGGCCACCGTGATCGTTCCGGTGGCGCGCATCGGCGAGAGCGGATCGCTCTGCACACGCATACTGCCGCGCAGCAACAGATCGGCGCCCGCGCCGACGAAGCGGAAGTCGCGTCCCAGATCCACTTCCACATTGATGTGCGGCGAGAAGCGGCTGGCCGGTCTGGCGCTGATGCGAGCCGCCTCCTCCTTCGGATCGAGCGGTTTGGCACGCGCCTGCGTGCCGCCGCGCACCACCACCACGTCGTCGCCCAGCTTCGGCGCGGTCGTCGGCGGCAACGCGAAGCGCGCTCGGTCGACGGTGAACTTGCCGCTCACCGCCATCGCCTCGCCACTGCCCGTCGCCTTCGCTTCGCCACTCAGCGAGAGTTGCCGGTCAGGGGCGGAGAACAGTTGCAACTTATCGGCCGCGAGCGTGACAGCGAGCGTCGGCTCGGGCGTGTCGAGCCGGATAGTGCCCGTCGCCTTCGCCGTGCCGCCGCCACCGCCCGTCACGACCACGTCGCGCAGCACGATCTCGGTCGGCGTCAGCGCAATGCGCAGGCGCCCGTTCTTGACGCTCACGCCGGTGTCGAACATCTGCGCCGACAGATCGTCAGCCGTCAGTTCGCCCGTGGGACGCGGCTTGGCTACCGTTCCCGCCAGCGCCACTTGCAGGTTGGCACGCCCCTTGAACGCGAATTGCGCACCCGCCAGCGTCTCGAACTTCGAGAGGTCCGGAATGGCGATGGCGATGCGTCCGGTCAGTGGCGCATCGTCCGGCACGTTGGGAATGCCGCCCTGCACTCGCAAGCCCGTCTGCACGTTGGCGTCCACCGTGCCGACCAGCGACGAGACGGCCTTCACCGTCGCCTGCGCGCTCTGCCCCGAGAGGTCGATGCGCGTGTGCAGTTCCGAGATGCCGAGCGGCACGCGTGCGCCAGCGCCCCCTTTCTCCGCACTCAGGCCGGGAATGCCCGTCACCGTGACCTTCACGTTTTCATTCACGCCCCCACGACGCAGCGTCACGTCACCACTGCGGCGCACGATGTCGACGAACCCATCGGCACGCTGGCCGGCGCGCACGTCCCATTTGCCATCGAGCACGAGGTCGCTCGCGATCGGTGACGGCTCGCCCGTGAACGACTCCACCACACGCAGCACCTGCGCAATGTCGAGGGTGTCGACGGTGCCGGCCGTCTTCAGTTGGCCGTCGCCATAGTCGAAGTTCGCGAGCGACAGCGCGCCGACGCCTGTCACCAGTTTGGCCGCGCCGAGATGCACGCGATCCGCGCTCGCCTCGACTTGCCACGGGGCGGCCAGATCGAGCTTCGGGATGCCCCGGTTTTCGAGCGCCTGAATCGTGCCGCGCCAGCCCGGTTTGCCGCGCGTGCTGGTCACGGCCCCGGCGGCGTCGAGATTCATGTCGATCGGCGCGCCGCGCAGCTTGCCTGCCGTCTTGAGATGCAGCGTATGCGCGCCGCGTGTGCCCGCCAGCGCCACGGAGAGTTTGTCGAGTCGCGCGATGTCGCTGGTGAAGCCCTGCCCGTCGAGCGTCACGTTCAGACGATCCCCTGCTGCGCCGGGGAAACCACCGCTGATATCGACCTTGCCGCTCAGATGCTCGAGCTTCTGCGCACCGAACACGAGCTTGTCGGCAGCGAGCGTGGCCACCACGGCCGGACGCTCCATCGTGCCCGACACCTGCCCATCGAGTTGCAGACGACCGGCGAGACCGAAGCCCAGCTTGTCGAGCGACGGCGCATCGACGTTCACGGCCATCTTGTCGCCGGGCGCGCCGAAATTGCCGCGCAGCGACACCTTGTTGCCTGCCACGAGCAAGTTGGCATCGCTTGGCAGCAAACGCGAGCCCGCGAGCTTCACCGTGCCCGCCCCGCTCATCGGCAAGTCGGCATAGACACTGTCCTGCAACGCAAACTTCAGCGAGAGGCCGAACGCCGGATGCAGTGTGCCCTGCGCATCGAACTGTCCCGTGACACTCGCCACAGGTGTTTTCGCGCCGCGCTTTTGCGGACCATAAAGGTCGTACCACGCAGCCGGGTCGAAGCGCGTGAGCTTGATCTGCGCCTGATACGCACCGGTGTCGCCGCTTTCGAGCACACCGCTTGCGGCGACCTTGCTGTTGCCCGCCTCCAGCGACAGGGCGTGAATCGTGGTGCCCTTCGCGTCGAGACCGACGTCGGCCAGCATGCGCCGCGCGGCGTCGCGCCAGTCGAGAACGATGCGTTGCCCGGCGGCGTCGAGCTTGATATCGAGCGGCCCGGCCAGCTTCGTCGCCGGCAGCTTGCCGTACAAGGCACGCAGATCGAGATCGCGCATCGTGAAGGCGAATCCGCCAACCGTGGCTTCGGCGTGCGCCGTCGCATCCTTGGCACCACTGGCACCGCTCGCCCCCGACGCCACGGGAGCCGCCGCCGTCGCGGCGACCTTCTCGCGTCGCAACTCGCCGCTGCCGGTGAGCAACGCGCGGCCCGCAAGCTTCAACTCGATGCCCGTCAGCGCCTGACGCGTCGCATCGAGCAGTACCTGCGTGCGCAGGCCCTCGACGGGCAACCCGCCGTCATCGATGGCACCGGGCCTGGCATTGATCACGGACACCGGCCCCAGCACGCGGAATTCCCTGGCGCCGGGTTCGGGCCGCAAGTCGGCTTGCACGGCAAGATCCGCCTGCGGTGCGCCAGTGGCGAAGTCTCGCGGATTCAGATGATCGAGCGAAATCTGCGCGCGCGAGAGCGGCACGGCACCGAAAGGCGACGCTGCAATATGCGCCGTTCCGTTCAACTTCTGGCCGCTGGCCGTCAGATCGACGACGAGCGCATCGAGCGAGCCGGACAGATCGGCCTGCAACGCCACCGGAACGTCGCCCGCCTTGGCTTGCAAACCGACATTGCCGCCGAGCGCGAACGGACGCCGTCCATTCAATTGCAGATTCGCTTGCGCCTCGCCGTAGGGCGTGCCGAGATGCTCGACCTGAATCGTGTGTTGCGTGCCGTCGGTGCGCGCGGAGATGCGAATGTCGTCAAGCACCAGCGCGGGGGAATCGAGCGTGAGCCGGGTGACGCGAACGTCGCTCAGCGTCAGGCCGAGCGGCAGACGCAGGCTCGACGGCATCGGCGTTGGCGTATTCGATGGCGGCGACGGCGCAAACGCCATCGCCACGTCCCCCGCGTGCAGCTTGTCGACAGTGAAGTGCAGCGGCCGCAGACGCAATTCCCAACGGCTTTCGAGATGACTCACGGTGATGCGCGTCGCGCCGTCGAGATAGCGCACGTCGTTCACGGTGAAGCCATGCGCGAAGCTGCCGCTGCGCCACTCGCCCGAGAGTTTGCCGCCGAGGGTCGATACGGCGGTCTGCCACAGCCAGCGGCTGCCGCGCTCGTTCGACATCGCCCAGAGCAGCGCGCCGATCGCCAGCACGACGATGAGCAGCAACGCGAGCACCACGCCCGCCAGCGTGCGTCCCCATCGCCAGCGGCGCGCGGGCGCAGGAGACGGCGGCGGCGCAGACGTGTCGCCGGGCGGCGGAGTGGAGGGATTCGGAGGCATCGGTGGATTCGGAGGCATCGTGCTCATCAGAATGCCACCCCCAGCGAGATGGCCGGACTAAAGCGCCGGTCATGCACGCCGTAGCCAAGGTCGAGATTCACCGGTCCGACGGGGCTGCGCCAGCGCACACCGAAGCCCACCCCGTGATACAGCGGCGTGGGGTGGCGATAGTTGTCGGTAGCCGTGCCGACATCCCAGAACACCGCCCCGCCCCACTCCCGAGTCACCCAGTGCTGGTATTCGAGGCTTGCCGTGCCGAGAAACTTCGTCGGGTATGTGGTGCCGTTCTGCTGACGGCCGATGCTCTGATACGTGTAGCCGCGAATCGACGACGTGCCCCCGGCGAAGAACAGCAGCGACGATGGAATGCGGTTGCTGTTGCCGTTCGTGAGCACGGCGCCAAGCTCCAGACGGGCGATCACGATATCGCGCTGCCCAACGGGAAAGTACTGACGGATACGGCCATACAGACGCGCAAAGCTCTGATCGGTGAGCAGCGGTTTCGCGGCGAACCCGATCTGCGTGTTGATGAGGTTGCCCTGACGCGGAAAGATCAGGTCGTCCACGTCACGACGATTCCACGAGAACGCCGGCACGAGCGCCTTGTTGAGGAATCGCTGGCCGCCGTCGGGGCGTTCGTCCGTGCGGTAAAAGTCGAGCGAGTAAGCCCAGTCGTAGCGCTCTCGCGAGCGTGCGCGCTTGACGCCGATCTGCGCCGAGCGCTGATCCAGACCATTCAGATAGGTGCGATCGAACGATCCGCGCAGGCTGTTGGTGTACGCCAGACTATCGGGCGGCATGCCGATCTCGGCATATCCCCCCTGCCGATACTGCTCGATACGCGCCTGTGAATCGAATGTCCATGCGCTGCCGAACAGGTTGTAGTAGGAATAGCGGCTGTTCACGCTAGCCCCGGTATCCGTCGTGTAGCCCACCCCGCTTTGTATGCGTTGCTCGGGAAACTCGCGCACTTTCACTTCGATCGGTGCATTCTCCGCCTTCTCCGGATCTTCCGTCACCGAGATGATGACGTTCGAAAAATACGGCGTGGCCTGAATCTGACGCTGCAATTCCTGCAAGCGATCGGCGTCGAACGGCTCGCCCACCGACAGCGGATTGACGTTGCGAATGATCTGCTCCGGATAGCGCCGGGTGCCGGAGATCACGAGCGGCCCGAGCGTGAACGGCGGCCCGCTCTCGTAGGTCGCGGCGAGCGAGGCCGTGTCGCTGTCGGCGTCGACCACCGCGCGCGAGAAGGTCATTTTCGACGCGTGATAACGCTTCTGTCCCAGTTGAAACAGCGTGTCGTTCTTCGCCTTGTCCCAATCGGCCTGACGGAACGGGGCATCCACGGGCAGTTCCCAGGCATTGCGCAACTGCGCAACGCGCTGCGGGTCCTGCTCGACGATCGGGCCGTCGAACTTCAGCTCGACGTTCCTGATATGCGTGCGCGGTCCCGATTCGACCGTAATGTGCACGTCGCGCTTGCCGTTGATGGTGGCCACATCCACATGGATGACGGGCGCGAAATAGCCTTCCGTCGACGTGAGTTCCTGCACCTGCTCACCGACGGTCGCCACGAGATGCTCGAACTGCGCCTCGCCGATGTCGTCGCGCTCGGCGTAGCGCACAAGGTCGAGATTGTCCTTGAGAAGCTTGGCCAGGCCATTGGGCGCATCGACGCGAACGCGATAGTCGGCCTGCGCCACACCCGGCACCAATAGGCCACAAGCGATTGCGGCCAGTGTCAGGAGTGTGGCAGGTAGGGTGCGCAAAGGACGCACGCTGAAGCGACGGGAAACGTCGTAACCGGGTTTGATCTGCGAGACGGTCAAAACCTTCCTTGGAATCTTAAATATCGCCGCTGGCCTTCCAGCGTGCGGTTCATGGTGCCCAATCGAACAATATTGGCAAGCATCGCACAGCAACACCGTGCGCGATGCGGATATGAGCCGTATTTGACCATATCCCCACGGCCCGTTGACTCGGGTATCGCAAAACAGTCAAAACGGGGAACCGGGACGCGTTTGCGGTAGAATCTGCGTCGATTGGCACCATTGCGATGGTGCCGCCTCTGCCTATTTTTCAAGCAATCGACCATGTACGAGTCCGACATCACCCAATTCATCAAGCAATTGAAGTCCGAGAAGCCGTCGCTGGAAGCGGAGCAACGTCAGGGCCGCTCGCTGCTGTGGGACAAGCAGCCGATCGACATGGAAGAGCGCCGCCGCGCCCAGCAGTCGCGTGTGGCCCAGCAGCCGTACGTCTACCTGGGCGAGTAAGTCAGCGCCTCCCGGCCGAGTTCTGCATTGAATCCGAGTTCGCCCGACGATCCGTCGCACACGCCCGAGCCGATCCCCGAGATCGCGCCGGTGCCTGCGCACGTCGACGCGATGCCGGACGATGGGCCAACCGATGACGCGATCGAGGCACCGGTCGCCGCCGGGGGATTCGCGGGTTCTGGTGAGTCCGGCGCGTCCGGCGCGCCCGATGAGTCCGGCGAAGCTGCCGCCCTCGCGGGCGTGACGCCGCCGCCGGGATCGGACGCCTCGCAGGCATCCCCGGCCAAGCCGCACCCCGCCCCCGGCAGCGTGACCACGGAACTCCCCGCGCCGCAAAACGGGCAGGACTCCACGCCCGATACGGTTGACGGCGTAGCGCGTGCGCGCCTGTACGGCGAGCCGCTCTTCGCACTGCCGAACGATCTGTACATCCCGCCGGACGCGCTCGAGGTCTTCCTCGAAGCCTTCGAAGGCCCGCTCGACTTGTTGCTGTATCTGATCCGCAAGCAGAACTTCAACGTGCTCGACATTCCGATGGCGCAGGTCACGAAGCAGTACCTGCTCTACGTCGAGCAAATTCGCCGGACCAATCTCGAACTCGCGTCCGAGTACCTGCTCATGGCGGCGATGCTCATCGAGATCAAGTCGCGCATGCTGTTGCCGGTCAAGAAGGCCGACACGGGCGAAGAAGCCGAAGATCCGCGCGCCGAACTCGTGCGCCGCCTGCTCGAATACGAGCAGATGAAGCTTGCGGCGCAGAAGATCGACGCGCTGCCGGTGCTGGGCCGCGACTTCCTGCGCTCGCAGGTGTATATCGAGCAGAGCCTGCAACCGCGCTTTCCCGAGGTCGACGCCGAAGATCTGCGCGCTGCCTGGGCCGAAGTGCTGCGCCGGGCCAAGCTCGTACAGCATCACAAGATCTCGCGCGAGGAATTGTCGGTGCGCGAGCACATGAGCCAGATTCTGCGACGTCTGCAAGGCGCGCGCTTCATGGAGTTCACCGAGCTATTCGACGTCACGCGCGGCGTGCCCGTCGTCGTGGTCAACTTCATCGCCATGCTCGAACTCTCGCGCGAGTCGTTGCTGGAGATCACGCAGGCCGAGCCGTTTGCGCCGATCTACGTCCGCCTGACCTATTCCCCTAACTGAGCGCCCAGTGGATCCTCGAGGCGAAGGGAACCTGTCCGGCGAGCGCGGTTTTGCGCACGCCCATTGAGATTTCCTCTACAATCCCCCGGACATTTTGGCGGCCACGCCCCTGCCAGATAAGGCGCGTGCCGCTCCTGGACGTCATCAACGTACGCCACGCACGGAACCTCAATGAAAGTCATCCCCTCGATTCACGAACTGCGCGATCAACTGCGCGGACAGAATCGCGTCGCCTTCGTGCCCACGATGGGCAATCTGCATGAAGGGCACCTGTCGCTCATGCGACTGGCGCGCCAGCACGGCGACCCGGTCGTCGCCAGCATCTTCGTGAACCGTCTGCAATTCGGGCCGAACGAAGACTTCGACAAGTACCCACGCACGATGGCCGACGACATCGAGAAGCTCACGCGCGAGAACGTCTACGTGCTGTTTTCCCCGGACGAGAAGGAGATGTACCCCGAGCCGCAGGAATACCGCGTCGAGCCGCCGCACGATCTGGGCGACATTCTCGAAGGCGAGTTCCGCCCGGGCTTCTTCAAAGGCGTGTGCACGGTCGTCACCAAGCTTTTCTCGTGCGTGCAGCCGCGCGTGGCCGTGTTCGGCAAGAAGGATTACCAGCAACTGATGATCGTGCGAAGCATGTGCCGTCAGTTCGCGCTGCCCATCGAAATCATTGCCGCCGAGACGGTGCGTGCCGACGACGGCCTCGCGCTGTCCTCGCGTAACCGCTATCTGTCGGACGCCGAGCGCGCCGAGGCGCCGCAGCTCTATCGTTTGCTGGGCCAGATTCGCGAAGACGTGAACAGCGGCAAGACCGATTACGCCGCGCTCGAAGCCGCCGCCATGCGCACGCTGACCGAGCGGGGCTGGAAGCCCGATTACGTGGCGATTCGCCAACGCGCGAACCTGCGCGCACCCGCGCCGGGTGCCGCACCGGCCGAAAGCCTGGTGGTGCTTGCCGCCGCCAAGCTCGGGGCCACGCGTCTGATCGATAATCTCGAAATCTGAGCGCCGGGCACGCCGCGCACCGTCGCATGACCGGTGCCGCGTGCTCCCGACGCAAGCCGCGCGTGCCAGTGGCACGCGCATCTTTCGTCGCGCCGCTTGCGCGACACCGCAACACTAGAGGCAAGCCATGTACCGCACCATGCTCAAGTCGAAGATCCACCGCGCCACCGTAACGCATTGCGAATTGCATTACGAAGGTTCGTGCGCGATCGACGAAAACCTGCTCGAAGCCTCGGGCCTTGTCGAAAATGAGCAAATCGACATCTTCAACGTCAACAACGGCGAACGCTTCACCACGTATGCCATTCGCGGCGAGCGCGGTAGCGGCATGATCTCGCTCAATGGCGCCGCGGCACGCCGCGCGCAGTTGGGCGACATCGTCATCATCGTGTCGTACGCACAAGTCGAGGAGAAGGAAGTGCTGGCCGGCTTCAAGCCGAAGCTGGTGTTCGTCGACGACAAGAATGTGCAAAAGGGCGAGCGCGATCACGTGCCGCTGCAAGCGTGGGAAGAGACTCGCGCTTTCGAGGCCGCTCAGGCTGCCAAGTAAGACCGCGCAAGTCCGCGGTTGCGACGCTAACGATAAAGGGGCCCGCGGGCCCCTTTATCGTTGGATGTCATGGATGTCACGCTTGCCGGCTGCGGCGATCACCTCTCCACGAACGCCGTAATGCCCGCCCACTGCGGCAGATCGCGCTCGACGCGTCCCGGCGCTACGTCCCAGAGCGTTAGGCCGTGCGCGGCGAGTTGCACGTAGTTCTGCGTGTTGCGCAGCATGCCGAGCACCGGCAGTCCCGCCTCCTCGCAGTAGCGCGCGAGTTGATCGGCCGCACGGGTCCGCGCATCGACGCGCATACCGACCACACCGATACGCACCTCCCCCTGACGCACCGCCTTTTCCTCGCCCAGCTTCTGGAGAAAATCGCGCGTGGCGAGAATGTCGAAGATCGACGGCTGCAACGGCACCAGCACGTGATCGGCAAGTTTGAGGATCGAGTCGAGCCGCTTGCCGTGAAGGCCGGCCGGCGTATCGAGCACCGCATGCGTGGTGCCCTTGGGCGGACGGGCGACGTCGTTGTGATCGACTTCCCAGGTGCCGATCGGGCGCAGCGCAGGCGGGCGCAAGCCCAGCCAGGCCCGCGACGACTGCTGCCGGTCGGTGTCGCCAAGCATCACGGCGTGGCCCTGCGCGGCCAGATACCCCGCCAGATTCGTTGCCAGCGTGCTCTTGCCCACGCCACCCTTTGGATTCGCCACCACAATCACCGGCATTGCAGACTCCCCGAGGTCGATTTGCCGCTCATCTTACAACGGTTGGATGGCAGCCCCGTGTTCCGGCCGCCCCGTTGGCGCAAGCGGCGCCGACGCTAGCGCAGGCACGCCCACACGCGCGGCAGATCCAGATGGGCCGCGAACGAATCCGCCAACCGGTCGAGCGACGCCTCGCGCAATGCGTTGTAGTCCTGCGCCTCGAGATCGCGGGCACCGGCCCATGTCAGCAGCGCCTGCAAAGCTTGCGGCGTATCGAACAGGCCGTGCAGATAGGTGCCCATGACCTGATCGTCGGCCGAGCGGGCGCCGTCGGCACGTTCGTTGCCAACATCGTCCGCGTCCACCCAGACGGCCGGACGCTCCAGCGCCGCCCCGCGCGTCACGCCCATGTGAATCTCGTAGCCATTCACGGGGGCGTTGCCTGTGCTCAGGCGCCCCGCCACGACGCGGAGCTGCTTTTGCGGCGCCATGGTGGTCTCGACGTCCAGCCAGCCGAAGCCGGCGGTCGTGCCGGCATCGCCCTCCAGCCCCAACGGATCGTGGATCGCCGTGCCCAGCATTTGCAAACCGCCGCAGATGCCAAGCACTTTGCCGCCGTAGCGCAGATGCCGCGCGATCGCTGGCGCCCAACCCTGCGCCCGCAGCCACGCCAGATCGGCGCGCACATGTTTGCTGCCGGGCAGAATCACGAGGTCGCTCGCCGGCCACGACTCCCCCGCGCCGACATAGCGGAAGTCGACTTGCGGATGCGCCCGCAGCGCATCGAAATCGGTGTGATTGCTGATGCGCGGCAAAGCGGGCACCGCGACGCGCAGACGCGTCTCGCCGCTGGCCGCGTTGTGGCGTTCGCCGGGCAGCATGTCTTCGCCGTCCAGATGCAGGCCATGAAGGTACGGCAGTACCCCCAGCACCGGAACACCCGTACGCGCTTGCACCCATTCAAGACCGCTGGTCAGCAGCGACGGATCACCACGAAACCGGTTGATGATGAACCCCTTGATGCGGGCACGCTCGCTGTCCGACAGACACGCGAGGGTGCCGAGCAACTGCGCGAACACGCCCCCCCGATCGATGTCGGCGACGAGCAGCACTGGCGCGTCGACCGCCTCGGCAAAGCCCATGTTCGCAATGTCGCGAGCCCGCAGATTCACCTCGGCCGGGCTGCCCGCACCTTCGACCAGCACGGCATCGTAGCCGGTGCGCAAACGTTCGTAGGCAGCGAGCACGGCCGCCATCGCGCGCGGCTTGTACTCGTGATAGGCGCGCGCATCGAGATCGGCCATGACCTTGCCACCGATGATGACTTGCGCACCCCGGTCGCTGCTCGGCTTGAGCAGCACGGGATTGAAGTCGGTGTGCGGCGCGATGCCGGCCGCCTGCGCCTGCAACGCTTGTGCGCGTCCGATCTCGCCGCCGTCAGCCGTCACGGCACTGTTGAGCGCCATGTTCTGCGGCTTGAAAGGCGCCACGCGCACGCCCTCGCGATACAGCAGACGGCACAGCCCGGCGACCACCGTGCTCTTGCCCGCGTCAGAGGACGTCCCCTGAATCATCAGGGTGCCCCGGCGGGGGCGTTCAGACGCGCCGAAATTGACAGGGATTTCACTCATGAAGCGGATTATCGCATCGGGCGCTCGTACAATATTGCCCATGAGTGCTCTCGACCTGACTTTCGTTCTGGGTGGCGCGCGCTCCGGCAAAAGTGCGTTCGCCGAACGTCTGGCCGGACAAAGCGGCCTGCCAGTCACCTACCTCGCCACCGCTGCCTTAAGCGACGAACCCGAGATGCGCGCTCGCATTGCCCATCATCGCGCGAGCCGCCCCGCACACTGGCAGACCCTCGAAGTCGGGCGCGATCTCGCCGGGGCACTGCGCGAAGTGGCCCGCGACGGCCAGTGCGTGCTGGTCGATTGCCTGCCCCTGTGGCTGGCCGGCTGGCTGTGCCCGCCCGACGATCATCCCGATGGCCCCGCCAGCGATGCGCAATGGCATGACGTCGTCGAATCGCTGGCCCGAACGCTGGCGTCGCTGCCCGGCAAGATCGTGGTCGTCAGCAATGAGATCGGACTCGGCGTGATCCCCATGGGCTCGCTCACGCGCCGTTATGTCGATGAACTCGGACGTCTTAACCAGCGTGTGGCTGCGCTGGCCCCACAAGTGCGCTTTGTCGTCGCCGGACTGCCGATGGCCATCAAAGGATAATCGCCGATGCTCACCGGACTCGCCCCCGAATCCCTCTGGCTCGCTGCACTGATCGGTGTGCTGCTCGACGCCTGGCTCGGTGAGCCGCGCCGATGGCATCCGCTGGTCGGGTTCGGCTACATCGCCAACGGCGTCGAAGCGTGGCTCAACGATCCCGAGACGCGTGACAAGCCGTTCAGCGCCATGACGCGCGGCACGTGGGCGTGGACGATCATGCTCGTGGTGCCCGTGCTCGTCGCCTGGGCGCTGACGTTCCTGCCCGGCTGGAGCGGCATTCTCTGGCAGGCGCTCGCGTTGTATGCGGCGCTCGGTGCCCGCAGTCTGCGCGAGCACGTGATGCCCATCGCCCATGCGTTGCGCGACGGCGATCTCACACAGGCCCGTGCGCTGACCGCGCGCATCGTCTCGCGCGACACCGAGGACGCGAGCGCGTCCGATCTCGCGCGTGCCGCCGTGGAGTCGACGCTGGAGAACGGCAACGACGCGATCTTCGGTGCGCTCTTCTGGTTCGCCATCGCGGGCGCGCCCGGCGTTGTGCTGTTCCGGCTGGCGAACACGCTCGACGCGATGTGGGGCTATCGCACGGACAAGTTCCTGTATTTTGGCCGGCCGGCCGCGCGCATCGACGATGTGCTGAACTGGATTCCCGCACGCCTCACGGCAGCGAGCTACGCCATCTTCGGCGATGTGGCGCGTGCCATCGACTGCTGGCGCACGCAGGCGAGCGCCTGGTCCAGCCCCAACGCCGGGCCGGTGATGGCCGCAGGCGCGGGCAGTCTCGGCGTTCAGTTGGGCGGACCGGCGCGTTATCACGGCGAATGGGAAACGCGCCCGCCACTGGGCTGCGGCATGGCCCCCTCGGCACAGCACATCAAGGCGGCGTGGCGACTCATCTCACGCTCGATGTGGATGTGGCTGATCGTCAGCGGTGCGCTCGCGCTCTTCGCGGCGTCGCAGGCCGACGCGGTGCCCGTGGGCGTGGTGTGAGCGCCGTGGCAACCTGCGCATCCCTCATGTCTTTCTCACGCGACTCGTCTGTGCCCTCTGCACCTTCTGTACCCTCTGCCCCCTGCGCATCCTCTGTACCCCCCGCACCTCGCCACGGCGGGAATCTCGGCGAAGCCATCCAACGGTATCAACGTCCACGCGAGGACTGGCTCGATCTGTCTACGGGCATCAATCCGAACGGCTACCCTGTACCGATGCCCCCCGCGAGCGCGTGGCGCGACTTGCCCGACGCCTTCGACGACCTGTGCGAGGTCGCCGCGCACTACTACGGCGTGCCCGTTCACACCGTGGTGCCCTGTGCCGGGTCGCAGGCGGTCATCCGCTCGCTGCCTGCGCTACTGCGTCCGGGACGCGTGGCGATCGCCTCGCTGACCTACAGCGAGTACGCGCCCGCCTTCACGCAGGCAGGCCATACGCTGGTGCCGTGGCTTGGCCCCGAAGCCGGATTGCCCGACGTCGACTATCTCGTTTGGGTAAATCCCGATAATCCGACAACGCGATGCGTCGCTCGCGAAACGCTCTCGCAATGGCAGGGTTGGCTGGCCGAGCGCGGCGGAATGCTGATCGTCGACGAGGCGTTCGCCGATGTCTCACCCGAGGCATCGATGACGCCGCACGTCGGTGAGGACGGCCTGATCGTGCTGCGCTCCGTAGGGAAGTTCTTCGGTCTGGCCGGCATCCGCGCGGGCTTTGCGTTGTGCCCGCAGGCGCTGGCGACGCGGCTTGCCGAGTGTCTGGGCGCGTGGACCGTGAGCGGACCGGCAAGGTTCGCTGTCCGAACCGCCCTGCGCGACACGGCCTGGCAGGCCGCAACCCGCGAACGTTTGTTGCACGACGGCGAGCGGCTTCTCGCGCTGTTGCGCTCGCAGGGGTGGCCGGCCAACGGCACGCCGCTGTTCGCATGGACCCCGCATGCGCTGGCGCCGCAGTGGCACGCGCAATTGGCCGCTCAGGGCGTCTGGACACGTTGCTTCGACGCCCGGCCCGTCACGCTGGCGAACGGATCAATACAGGCCCTGCCCAGCTTGCGTCTGGGGTTACCGTCCACCGAGCGGGCGTGGCAGCGGCTGCAATCCGCGGTGGCCCAATTGCGTGTCGACTGAAGTTTTCGGGAACTGCTGAGGACTACGACCATCCAATTTCCCCGTTATGCTCCTGATCGGGCACACGGATGATGCTTACGCCATATTAAAAGCCGTGTGTTTAGCGCCCATTTCGTTACAAATTGAAGCATTTCTGCAACAAATGCACACAGTCATCGTCAGAGGGCGCCGTTAGACTGAGGGTTCTTTCGCAAGGGCTTTCCCCAGATATAAAAGGACGACCAAATGAAAAAACTGCCGCTGTTGCTCGCTACACTCCTGACCGCTACCGTCGTGACGGTCGGTTGTTCGAAGAAGGAAGATCAATCGGCCGCTCCGGCCGCCGACACGTCGGCATCCGCCCCGATGGCTGCCCCGGCAGACAACTCGGCACCGGCCAGCGATGCGGGTGCTGCGATGAGCGCCCCGGCGTCGGACGCAGGCGCCGCAGCGCCGGCCCCGGCCTCCAACTAACGCAACAGGCCGGTCGGGCAGACACCGTCGCGGGCTACGTGCCATCGTACGGTGCTCTGTCCCCCGGTATCGCAGAATCGCTCCGGTAACGCACTGACAACGCTGCACTGACAGTAAAGCTTGTAGTCCGTTAACGACCGCGCCCCCTGAACTCTACTGAGTCAGGGGGCGCGGTCGTTTATCGGGCCTGTAGAGCCAATAGGGCCGTTCATGGGGCCGGTCCGAGGCTCGCTAGCGTTGCACGTTGCATGTTGCGTGTTGCGTGTTGCGGGGGTTTGCCCCCGCCCCCCGCTACTTCACCACCGTCACGCCGCCGTCGATCACGCCGTAGGCTTCCACCTTGCTCGTTCCGTTGCTCGCGCCCGCCCCCGCACTGCCGTTCGGGGCGGCGCATGCGCCGAGCATCGTCACCAGGGCGAGCGCCACCGCGCTCATCAATCCGATTTTTCGTTTCACGACGTCCACTCCTCGAAACCCGCGCCGATTGGCCGGGCGTATGTCCTATCGATGATCTGACGCATCCTGCCACATCACGTCACGCTTCGTTCGACAGCCCTCGCGTGACATCGGTTCGCGGCGAAAGCACGTCAGACGCTTGTCGCGGCACGGCAACGCGCAGAGAATGACGACTCGGTTGGCCGCACGCACGGTCGTCGTGATCCTTCGCCAACGCCAACTCATGCCCTCCAACACCTAAGTCGCCCGCCTCGATGTCGCTCAATCTTCCGGCCATTCGTCACCGCCGTCCCCCCCGTCACCCCGGCCACCCTCGCCGCGCGCTGCGTCATCTGCTTGCGCTGGTTGCCGCTGGCTTCGCCACGCTCAGCGCCCACGCGTCCGTCACCGTCAAGGACGACACGGGCGCCACCGTCACGCTCCCTGCCCCGGCGCAGCGCGTGGTGAGCCTCTCGCCGCACGCGACCGAGTTGCTGTTTGCGGCAGGCGCGGGCGACAAGGTCGTGGGCGTCGTGGCCTACTCCGATTACCCCGAGGCGGCGCGCAAACAGCCGCGCGTGGGTGACAACAGCGCGCTCGACCTCGAACGCATTCTCTCGCTCAAACCTGACCTGCTCGTCGTGTGGATGCATGGCAACTCGCAGCGTCAGGTCGAAGCGCTGCGTCAGTTGAAGCTGCCGGTGTTCTACTCCGAGCCGAAGCACCTGACCGATCTGCCTGCCGCCATCGAGACATTGGGCACGCTGACCGGCACCCCGGCGAAAGCGCAGGCATCCGCGGAGGCGTTTCGCGCGCGCTACGAAGCACTGCGCAAGCAGTATTCGTCGCGCACGCCGGTTTCCGTCTTCTATCAGGTGTGGACGCAGCCGCTCATGACGCTGAACGGCACGCATATGGTCAGCGATGTGATTCGTCTGTGCGGCGGCGTGAACATCTTCGCGGATGAAGCGCCGCTGGTACCGCGTGTCTCTGTCGAAGCGGTGCTCGCCAAACGGCCGGAAGCGATGTTCACCGCCACGCCGGGGGCAACGAAGTCCGACAAGCCGCTTGCCACGCTCGACAGCTGGCGCAAGTGGCCACAGTTGCCCGCCGTGGCGAACAACAACCTGTTCGGTATCGATGGCGACCTCATCAACCGGCCCGGCCCGCGCATTCTCGACGGTGCACGCACCATGTGCGAAGACCTCGACATCGCCCGCTCGCGTCGCACGCCGACCGCGCGATAACTCGATAACTTGGCGCTGGCGCAGTGCCGCATCAGTCGGCACGCAGCAAGTTACGCGTTCCAGCGAACGAGGCGTGCATGACCGTCGTCGGCGATGTGAAGATGGCAGATGCCACCGAAGTCGAGCGACCACGACAGGCATGCCGTGGTCGGCATGCGCAGCGCCGTTGCCGTGTGCAGACGAATCGGCCCGGCGTGCGCGACGGCCACATGCACCGCGTCCTTCGTGCTCGCGGCACCGCGCAACGCCCTGGCCCAACCGTCCATGCGCAGCACGATGTCGCGTGCGGACTCGCCCCCGGGCGGCGCGAATCCGGTGACATCGCGTGCCCAGGCATCGAGATCGTTCCGGTCGATGGCGTCCCACGGCTGCATTTCCCACGCGCCAAAGTCCATCTCGGCCAGACGCGTATCTTCCATGACCCGCAGGCCACACGACGTCGCCAACGCCTCGGCCGCGCGGCGTGCGCGTTGCAAAGGGCTGCTGTGAATCGCCACGGGCGTGCGAGCGTCGAGCAACGCCGCGAGCCGGGTCTGCATCGTCGCGACACACGCGTCGAAGTGCGCCGCATCCACCGGCAAGTCGGTCCGTCCGTAACACAGGCCCGGCGCAACGTCCGGCGGCGGATGCCGTATCAGGATCAGATCCATGCGCACACCGTGAGGTATAGCGCGAGTTCGCCGATTTGTTGGGCGAAGCCCAGGGTATCGCCGGTGTAGCCACTGAGGCGTCGGCGCAGATAACGGATGAAGCCCGCGCGCACCGCGATCAGCACCACCGCACCGGACACACCGGCGCGCCAGTCCGGCCACACCCACCACGGCACGCTGCAAGCGATGCCGAACGCCAGTCCGCTCATGCTCAGACGTTGGGCAACGGGTTTGGCCTTGCCCTCCGGACGCACATAATCGAGCGTGCGCAACAGGCTGATTGCCATGCTGCGACTGGCGGCATGGGCACCGATCAGCACGACGGCAAACCCGCCCCACCCCGCTGCCGCCTGAATATCGACGAGCGCCTGCCACTTCACGGCGAGCGCCAGCCACAAGGCCACTGCGCCATAGGTGCCGATGCGCGAGTCGTGCATGATTTCCAGCACGCGCTCACGGGTGAACGCGCCACCGAAGGCGTCGACCGAATCGGCCAGTCCGTCCTCGTGAAACGCGCCCGTGAGCAGCACGCTCACCCCCAAGCCCAACGCAATGGCAAGATGCGGCGACCACAACAGCCCCATTGCTACCGAGAGCAACGCGACGAGCGCACCGACGAACACGCCGACGAGCGGGAAATAGCGTGTCGCAGCATTCAATTGTTCGGGGGAGTAACCGACCCACTGCGGAATCGGTACCCGCGTGAAGAACCCGAGCGCGGTCAGGAAAAGCCGCAACTGTCCCTTGATGCCCCCGAACGACGCCGCAGCCGTCCCCGCGTGCGCCGGGTGATCTTGCGTCACCAGATCGCGCGACGGCTCGGCCGCGCCGCGAGAGGGATCGGGGGACGAAGTGGTCATTGCCCTGTGGCCTCTCGCTCGCTCACACCCGCGCCTTCGAACGTCGCCATCTCACGCAGGAACGCCGCAGCGGCCTGAATCAGCGGCATCGCCAGCGCAGCGCCGGTGCCTTCGCCCAGACGCAGCCCCAGTTGCAGCAACGGTGTTGCGCCGAGAACGTCGAGCATCGCCCGGTGGCCGGTTTCGTCCGAGGCATGCGCGAACAGGCAGTAATCGAGTACGGCCGGCGACACGCGCGCCGCCACGAGCAAGGCGGCGGTGCTGATGAAACCGTCCACCACGATCACGAGCCCCAGCTTGGCAGCGGCGAGATACGCCCCCGTCATCATGGCGATCTCGAAGCCGCCGAAGGTAGCAAGCGTCTCCAGCGGATCGGGCGTGTCACCGCTCGCCGGGTGCGCCGCCAGCGCGCGCTCCAGTATGGCCGTCTTGCGCGCCAGCCCCTCGTCGTCCACGCCTGTGCCGCGCCCCACACAGGCCGCGAGGGGCAGACCGGTCAGGCGCTGCATGAGACACGCCGCCGCCGACGTGTTGCCAATGCCCATCTCACCGAAGCCGATCATGCGCGTGCCGCGCGAAGCGTGCGTCACGACACGCGCCGCCCCGGCGGCCAGCGCCGTTTCGAGTTGCTCGCGCGTCATGGCCGGCGCTTCGAGGAAGTTCTGTGTGCCGCGCGCCACGGGAATATCGACGAGCGACGCATGCGACGGGAAATCGGCGGCCACACCGGCGTTCACCACCTCCAGCTCGATGCCGTTCGTGCGGCAAAAGACGTTGATGGCGGCCCCGCCGCGCAGGAAGTTGAGCACCATCTGGGCCGTGACGGCCTGCGGATAAGGACTCACGCCAGCGGCCACAACGCCGTGATCGCCCGCGAAGACCAACATGGCGGCACGCGTGAGTTCTGGCGCGGTGCTCTGCTGAATGCGACCGATGCGCAGCGCGACACGCTCGAGCGCGCCGAGGCTGCCGGGCGGCTTCGTCTTGATGTCGATGGCATGCTGGATCGACGCATCCATGGCCTCGGAGGGGGCAGCGATGTCGAACAGTTCGGTGAGCAACGGGCTGAAAGCGGTCATACGGAGACGTCCTGAAACGATGAAGCGAAGATTACATTTCCACGCCGGCCTGCGCGCGAATGCCCTGGGCAAACGCATGCTTGACGGGCGTCATGTCGGTCACGGTGTCGGCGGCATCGATGAGCGCCTGCGGCGCGCCGCGACCGGTGATCACCACATGCTGCATCTCGGGCCGCGCCTGCAAATCGGCAACCACGGTATTCACGTCGAGATAGCCGAGCTTGAGCGCAATGTTCAACTCGTCGAACAGCACGAGGCCGAACGAGGGATCGCGCAACATCCGGCGCGCCTGCTCCCATGCAGCTTCCGCCTTGGCGATGTCGCGCGTGCGGTCCTGCGTCTCCCACGTGTAGCCTTCGCCCATCACGTGGAACTCGCATTCGTCAGGAAAGCGTCGCAGGAATTTTTCCTCACCGGTCGGGATCGCGCCCTTGATGAATTGCACGACACCGGTCTTCATGCCGTGGCCCATCGCACGCACCACCATGCCGAAGCCGGAGCTCGACTTGCCCTTGCCGTTGCCGGTCGTGATGACGATCACGCCGCAGTCACGCTGCGCCTGCGCGATCTTGTCGTCGATGATGGCTTTCTTGCGCACCATGCGTGAGCGGTGACGCTCGTTGCGGCCGTCGTCGTCGGCAGGGGTTTCAGGTTGGGATTGCGGGGTTTCTTGCGTCATGAACAGCACCTGTCAAAAAACGGGCGCGCGGCGCAGGACGGCCGCACGCGCAGTGAGTGTACGCCTGCACGCGATGCCGTCATGGCGTCACGCGCAGGCGCTTGTGTAAGGCGCCCGTGATCCGCGCTCACGGACGACGCACGGGCACGAGCGCCTCGTCGTCGCCATCGCGAATCAGACGCAGCGGATAACCGAAAGCGTCGCTGCAATGCTCGGCCGAGAGCACGTCGTGCACACGGCCGGCGCGCCAGCCGCCACGACCGTCGAGCAGTAGCGCGTGCGTGGCAAAGCGTCGCGCGAGATTCAGATCGTGGCACGAGAAGATGACGGCCGCATCGTCACGTTCGGCGTGGCGAGCGAGCTGTTCGAGCGCGTCGATCTGATGATGCAGGTCGAGATGCGAGACCGGCTCGTCGAGCAGCAGCAGCGGCGTGGCCTGCGCCAGAACGGCGGCCAGCGAGACGCGCTGACGTTCACCGCCCGAGAGCGTGGTGACGTCGCGCGCCGCAAAGTCTTCCATGCCCACCTGAGCGAGCGCGGCCATGGCGGCGGCGATGTCATCGTCCGACTCCCACGCCCCCCAGCGGCCTTGCGCCAGATACGGGTGACGCCCGGCCAGCACGACTTCCAGCGCCGTGGCGCCGAACGCATCGCGCGTCTGTTGCGGCATCAACGCGCGCATCTTCGCGAGCGGCGCGGGACGCCATTGCGCCAGCGGCTTGCCGCCAATCTCCACACGGCCGCTACCGGCAATGGCCGGGTCGCGCTGCGGTTTATCTTCAATGGGACGCAGCCCGGCGAGGGTACTGAGCAGCGTCGTCTTGCCCGCGCCGTTCGGCCCGGCCAGACACCAGCACTCGCCCGTCGCGACGGCGAGATCGAGCCAGTCCACCAGCACGCGCTCACCGGCGTGCAGTGTCAGGGCATGGGTTTGCAGCAGCGGTGTACTCATCGGATGGCCCGCTGGGAAAGCAGCCACAGGAAGACCGGCACACCGATCATCGCGGTAATCACGCCCACAGGCAGTTGCGTCGGCGCAATGATCGTGCGCGCCACCAGATCGGCGAGCATGAGCAGCGCGCCGCCTGCAAGCGCCGCAGCCGGCAACAACATGCGCTGATCGTTGCCGAAGCGCAGGCGCAGAATGTGCGGCACCACGAGACCGATGAAGCCAATGCTGCCGGCGGTGGTCACGGCGATTGCCGTGGCAAGCGACGCCGCCAGATAGATGCGCGCGCGCAATGGCCCGACCGCCACGCCGACGGCTTGCGCCACGGCCTCGCCGCGCAACAGCACGTTAAGACGATGGGCGACCGGACACACGATGAGCAGCGTTGCCGCGAGCGCGATCAACGGCAGCCACGCACGGTCGACACCGTTCAGATCGCCCGTGAGCCAGAACAGCATGCCGCGCAGACTGGCGTCGGGCGCAAGCGTCAGGATGAGGGTGGCGAGTGCGCCAAAGCCCGCGGCCATCATCACGCCGGTGAGCAGCAGTTTGGTACTGCTGTCCTGATCGCCGGGGCGCAGGAAACTGCGGTGCGAGAGCGCCATCACGATGGCGATGGCGGCCAGAGCCCCCGCGAAGGCACTCGTCTGCACCCAGAAGAAAGGCAGCATGAGCGCCAGCGACGCAAGCGCCGCAACACCCGCGCCGCCGGAAATGCCCAACACGTAGGGGTCGGCGAGCGGATTGCGCAGCAGGGTCTGCATCAGCGTACCGGCAACGGCGAGCAGGCCGCCGCAGGCGAACGCGGCGAGCGCGCGTGGCAGACGCAGACGCCAGACCACGTCACCGGCCAGACCGGTGTCGTGACCGAGCAGCAACGCACCGATCTCACGCAGCGAGACCGGCACGCTCCCCAACATGAGAGACGCCAGCAGGACGACCAGCGCAACGCCGGCCAGTCCTGCCCATATGGCGAGAGCACGGCGCAGCGTCATGAGGCTTTACAAGCGTTACGAGCGTATCGCGCGTTATGCGCTTTACGCCCTGCCGGGACGTCGTCAGAACTGCTTCCAGCCGAGCGAGACGTAAATCGCGCGGCCGAGGGTGTTGTAGCCATAGACCGTCTGGTAGTTCTTGTTGAGGACATTGTCCAGATGCGCCGAGACGTACCAGGATTTGTCGATATCGTAGCGCGCCTGAAGGTTCAGGAGCGTGTAAGCGCCGAGATGCTGACCGCCCGTATCGTAGCGCTCGCCGCTGTAGAACACATCGCCGCTGACGGTGAACTTGTCGAACGTCTTCGACAGACCGACCGAACCGAACTGCTTGGCGCGACGCGCGAGTTGCTTGTCGGCATCCAGATCGGTCGGGTTCTGACGCGTGAATGACGCACGCACGTCTACGCCGAGAATCGGACGGCCCGTGTAGGTCAGCTCGAGACCTTCGACACGTGCCTTGGCCACGTTCGCGGCCGTGTACGGGAACACCGTGAGCGACTGGATCAGGTTCGTGTAGTTGGTCTGGAAGCCCGTCAACTTGACCAGGCCAAGACGCTCGCCACCGTTGAACTGCACGGCAAGCTCTTTGGAGATCGAACGTTCCGGTTGCAGGTTCGGATTGCCGTAGCCCGGGTAGAACAGCTCGTTGAAGGTCGGCGCGCGGAAGCCGTCTGACGCATTGGCCATGAACTTCCACTGCTTCGTCAGGTTGTAGCCGTAGCCGAGCCAATAGCTGTTGGCACCGCCAAAGTCGGAGTACACATCGCGACGCACGTTGGCCTGCACCTGATGCTTGCCGAATGTGCCTTCGTAGCCCAGATACGGCGAATCGAGATGGCGGTTGTTGCGGCCGTAGTTGGTGTTGCTCTCGACGGTCTGCTCCAGTCGCGTGTAGCCGGCGATCAGCTTCTGGTCGGGCATGAAGGCGTATTCGTTGGCCCAGTCGATCTGGTTGCTCGACGTGTGGAAGTTGCCGTTACCCTGGCCGTTCAGGTAGTTGTAGCTGTAATCGTCGCCCTGCGTGACTGTGAAGCGCGTGCTCCACTTGTCGGTGATGTTGCCCTTCGCATAGCCCGAAATCTGGCGCACGCGTGCGTCGGTGTCGTTCAGATCGGTCGGCTTGCCGTAAGCGTTGTCGTAGCTGCTGCTGCCGTCGCTCTGGAACAGGCGCGCGCCGACCTCCCACGTGTCGCCGAACTTGCGCGAGAGTGACGCGCTCACGCTCGTGTTGTCGTCGCCGTTACGGTTCGGATTGACCTTCGGGAAGAAGCGCGGGTCTTGCGCGGAAATGCCGTTGGTGTGAAAGCGCGAGACGTCCAGCGAGAAGCGGGTCTTGCCGTCTTCGAACGAACCGGCGATACCGGCGTTGGCCTGCGTGGTGTTGTTCGTGCCGTAGCCGACTTCAGCGTAGGCGCGGGGCGGGCTGCCGTCGCCCTTGCGCGTGAAGATCTGAATCACGCCGCCCACGGCTTGCGAGCCGTACAGCGCAGAGACGTTGCCGCGCACGATCTCGATGTGGTCAATCTGCGACACCGGGATCTGGGCGATGTTGGTCGTGCCGGTGGTGGCCGAGTTGACCGGCACGCCATCGATGAGCACGAGCGACGCGTTGGATGCGGCACCCCGCATGAAGATGCTGGCCGACGTGCCGAAGCCGCCGTTCTGCACGATTTCCACGCCCGCCTGACCGCGCAGCAGCGTCGGCAGGTCCTGCGCCTGGCTTTGTTCGATGTCTTCGCGCGTGATCACCGAGGTCGCGGCCAGCGTGTCGGCGAGCTTCTGCTCGGTGCGCGAGGCCGTCACGACGGTCGTCTTGAGCTGCGCAGCCGTAGGGTTATCTGCCGTGTTGGCAGCAACGACAATCGGGGCAGCCGGAGTCGCCGTCGCGGCATCGCTCGGCTGGGCCGACTGCGCGTGGGCGCCGATGCTTGCGGCCAGCATGGCGGCAGCGATGGCGAGACGGTGCGGGGCGGGAACAAAGACAGGGGGGGCCGAGGCCAGGCGTGCAAAAGCAGGCGCGTGCGGCGCCATCGCGCGAACGTGGGTGCGCATGATCTGGTGTGACTTCCGTAGTTTTCTTATTGCCTAGACCCGTTCCCCCGCGGGCCGCCGGCGCAAGGGGAGCGCCGGTGACACGTCACGGATGCGGAGCATCGACACATGAAAACGACGGCAGGCCACTCACGGCGTTGCCGGGCGGCATGGCTTTTTCCCCACTCACTTGGGCCGGTATCCGGGCTGGTCACCATCGCGCCTGACCGGCCTTCCCGCGAGCGGATAGCTCACAGTGGCGATAAAGGCGAAGCGCGTTTTCGGAAACCTTTCGGACCGAAAGGATGACTTACCGTTGCGGGGGCAGCACAGGTTGGCCAGCCCGTGTGGGGACGCGGCTCCCTGTTTCCCGTTTAACTGCGCATGCCGGGAGGGCGTGCGCGAGCACCAAAGTGCCGCAAGTGTAGGGGCCATTCGAACGAGCGTCAATGCTCGATCGCCGGGCATTGGCCGCCGATTCCGTTAGAATGTAGGGCAATTAAGAGGACGCAGCCCGATGCTCACCGATCTCGACAATCTCACCGACAAAATCGAACAGTTGGTTGTGATAAGCCAACGTTTTCATCAACACAATCAAGCGCTGCTCGCCGAACTCGATCGCGCGCGCACCGAATGCGACGAAACCCGCGCCGCGATCGAGCAACTGCGCGCCGAGCGCGACGCCCTGCGTTTGCAGCGCGACCAGCTCGCGGCCAAGATCGACGAGGCACAGGTTCGCCTGAACGCTATTCTGGAAAAGCTCCCTACGCAAAACCCGGCTGAGGGTCAGATGGATCTGCTCGGCACCCCCGGTGGAGAAAACGCATGACGATCAAGCAGCTCGAAGTTCATATTCTCGAACAGTCTTACCGGCTTGCCTGCCCGCCGGAGCATGAAGCTGATCTGCTGTCCGCCGTGTCGCGTGTCGATGCCGAAATGAGCAAGGTTCGCGCCCAAAGCAGCGTGCGCGGCACTGACCGGATTGCCGTCATGGCAGCGTTGAGTCTGGCATCCGAATTGCTTGCGTTGGAAAAAAGTATCGCTGCTGGACAAGCATTCCCCGCCGAAGAAATTCAGAGTAGAATGCAACGCATGAACGAACGATTAAGCGCTGTGATCGATCAGTACCAAAGCTGAAAATTCACTCGCTGTCGTCTGATTCAAAAGGTTAGTTTTCCCTGCCTGGTTCGCGAAAGTCATAGATTCCTTGAACCAATGATATTTTGCAGGTTGCGGAAGTTTGTAGTGCTGGCGTGAGCGTCACTCTGTCTGATGAACCCAAAGCGCTACTAACCGCGACCACCTTGAGCCTCACGGTTCAGGATGCCGGCTTAGCGGCTGTGGCGGGGACCCAATGCACGGCACTGCGCAAGCAGTGCCGTTTTTTTTCGTCCGCATCATTCATGTCGGCACGATGTTTTCGCGCATAAGAAAAGGCGGTCCGTGGACCGCCTTTGTCGTCACCTCACACCAATGCCGCCAGACGCTCAGAACTGCGCTTCGGTCAGCGACAGCACCGAGTCCGCGCCCTCGGTAATCGCCTGCGCGAGGCCCGGGGCCTGCGTGAGAATGTGATCGGCGAAGAAGCGCGCCGTCCCGATCTTCGCGTCGTAAAACGGCGGGTCCTGATCGCGCAACTTCTGCGCCGCCAGCAACGCACGTCCCATCTGCCAGCCACCGAGCACAATACCGGCAAGCTTCAGATACGGCACGCTGCCCGCGAACACGGCATTCGCATTGTCCTGAGCGTTTGCGACCACATAGTCGACCACGATCGACAACGCTTGGCGCCCCTTCGCGAGACGCTCCGCCACGGACTGCCCCACACCGCCCGAGGCGCGCAGTTCGTTCTCCGTCGAAATGATCTGCTCACACAGGGCACGCGCCACGGCACCGCCATCGCGCAGCGTCTTGCGGCCGATCAGGTCGTTCGCCTGAATCGCGGTCGTGCCTTCGTAGATGGGCAGAATGCGGGCGTCGCGATAGTACTGCGCAGCGCCCGTCTCTTCGATAAAGCCCATGCCACCGTGCACCTGCACGCCGAGGCTCGTGACCTCCAGCGACATTTCAGTACTCCAGCCCTTCACGATCGGCACGAGGAATTCGTAGATCGCCTGCGCGCGTTTGCGCTCGCCGGCATCTGCGGCGTGATGTCCGATATCGGCTTGTGCCGCCGCCACGTACGCGAGTGCGCGCGCGCCTTCGGTCAGTGCGCGCATTGTCATGAGCATGCGCTTGACGTCGGGGTGATGGATGATCGATACGGCGTCGCGCGAGGAACCATCCACCGGACGACTTTGCAGACGATCGCGCGCATAGGCCACGGCATGCTGATAGGCACGATCGGCCACAGCCACGCCTTGCATGCCGACCGCAAAGCGCGCGGCGTTCATCATGATGAACATGTATTCGAGGCCGCGATTCTCCTCGCCCACGAGGTAGCCCGTCGCCCCGCCGTTGTCGCCGAATTGCAGCACTGCCGTCGGGCTCGCCTTGATGCCAAGCTTGTGTTCGATGGACACGCAGTGCACATCGTTGCGCGCACCGAGCTTGCCCTCGGCGTCGACGTTGAACTTCGGCACGATGAACAGCGAGATGCCCTTCACGCCCGGAGGTGCATCAGGCGTGCGCGCCAGCACGAGATGCACGATGTTCTCGGCCATGTCGTGCTCACCGAAGGTGATGAAAATCTTCGTGCCGAAGATACGGTAACTACCGTCGGCTTCGCGCTCGGCACGCGTGCGCACCAACGCGAGGTCGGAACCGGCTTGCGGCTCGGTCAGATTCATCGTGCCGGTCCACTCGCCTGAGAGCAGCTTCGGCACGTAGAGGGCACGTTGAGCGTCGGTGCCCGCAGTCAGCAGCGCTTCGACAGCGCCGTCCGTCAGCAGCGGGCACAGTGCGAACGACAGGTTCGCGGCGTTGAGCATTTCCGTGCAGGGCGTGGCAACGAGCTTGGGCAGTCCCTGTCCGCCGAACTCCTGCGGATGCAACACGCCTTGCCAACCGGCTTCGGAAAACTTCTTGAAGGCTTCCTTGAAACCCGGCGTAGTCGTCACGACGCCGTCGTTCCAGGTACTCGGCTGCTGATCGCCAATGACGTTCAACGGCGCCAGCACTTCCTGATTGAAACGTGCGGCTTCCTCGAGCACGGCCTGCGCAAGTTCGGGCGAGGCATCCTCATAGCCCGGTAGCGCCGCGATGCTCGTCAGATCCGCCAGTTCGTTCATCACGAACTGCATGTCCTTGATCGGGGCCTGATAACTCATGTCGTTCCTCCAAGGGATTCCGATTGCCTATTGATGGTGGCAAATGCCGGGGTTCTTATTATTTTGTTTGACCGATTCGCATGAAGACATCGCACCGTCGCCGGTCGATCTCCTCATGCGGATCGGCTGCGGGAGGCGTGCAATCCACTCACACGCCCCCGCAGCGTTACCTCATGACAGCCTTCTTACAGCGCGCCCGTGAGTTCCGGCACCACGGTGAACAGATCGCCCACCAGACCGTAATCCGCCACCGAGAAGATCGGCGCTTCCGGATCCTTGTTGATCGCCACGATCACCTTCGAATCCTTCATCCCCGCCAAGTGCTGGATCGCCCCCGAGATACCCACCGCGATGTACAACTGCGGCGCCACGATCTTGCCCGTCTGACCGACCTGATAGTCGTTCGGCACGTAGCCCGCGTCGACCGCCGCGCGCGAGGCGCCCAGCGCTGCACCCAGCTTGTCCGCCAGCGGCTCGAGCACCTTCGTATAGTTCTCGCCGCTGCCCAGACCCCGGCCACCCGAGACGATGATCTTCGCGCTCGTGAGCTCCGGACGGTCCAGCTTCGTCACCTCTCGGCCCACGAACTGCGACACGCCTGCGTCCGGCGTCGCGGCCACGGTTTCCACCACCGCGCTGCCGCCCGTGGCCGCCGCCGGGTCGAACCCCGTCGAGCGCACCGTGATGACCTTCACCTTGTCCGCGCTTTGCACCGTCGCAATCGCGTTGCCCGCGTAGATCGGACGCTCGAACGTGTCGGCGCTGTCGACCTTCGTGATCTCCGAAATCTGTGCGACGTCCAGCAGCGCGGCCACGCGCGGCGCGATGTTCTTGCCGTACGCAGTGGCCGTGGCCAGAATGTGCGAATAGTTACCCGCGATCGACACCACCTCGTCGGCGATGTTCTCGGCCAGACCGTCGCCGAAGTACGGCGCATCGGCCAGCAGCACCTTCTTCACGCCCGCGATCTGCGCAGCCGCATCGGCGGCGGCCTTTGCATTGCTGCCCGCGACCAGCACGTGCACGTCGTCGCCGCATTGCAGCGCGGCCGTCACCGTGCTGAGCGTCGCCGCCTTGATCGTTTGATTGTCGTGTTCGGCAATTACCAGAATGCTCATCTCGTCGTCTCCCTCAGATGACCTTGGCTTCAGTCTTCAGTTTCTCGACGAGCGCTGCCACGTCCGCCACCTTCACCCCTGCGCTGCGCTTGGGCGGCTCGGCCACCTTCAGCGTCTTCAGACGCGGGCTCACATCCACCCCCAGATCCGCCGGCTTGACGATCTCCAGCGGCTTCTTCTTCGCCTTCATGATGTTGGGCAGCGTCACATAACGCGGCTCGTTCAGGCGCAAGTCCGTCGTGATCACCGCCGGCAGCGACAGCGACACTGTCTCCAGACCGCCGTCCACTTCGCGCGTGACTTGGGCGCGGTTATCCGCCACCGTCACCTTCGAGGCGAACGTCGCCTGCGGCAGCTTCGCGAGCGCCGCGAGCATCTGACCCGTTTGATTGGAATCGTCGTCGATCGCCTGCTTGCCCAGGATCACCAGTTGCGGCTGCTCCTTGTCCACCAGCGCCTTGAGCAACTTGGCCACCGCCAGCGGTTGCAACTCTTCGTCCGACTCGATCAGGATCGCGCGATCCGCGCCGATGGCCAGCGCCGTGCGCAGCGTCTCCTGCGATTGCGCGACACCCGCCGACACCGCGATCACTTCCGTCGCAACGCCCGCTTCCTTCAAGCGCACCGCCTCTTCCACCGCGATTTCGTCGAACGGATTCATCGACATCTTCACGTTCGCGATATCGACGCCGCTGCCGTCGCTCTTCACGCGAACCTTTACGTTGTAATCCACTACCCGTTTGACCGGTACCAGGATCTTCATGAACTCGCTCCAAAGTTACGTTTACGTCAATCCGCTGCCATTATAACCACACGGCAAATGACGCATTTATTGCCTATTTGCGGCATTTTATGGCGAACGTTTTTAACGTTCTGTCAAATTGCCACGGATGCGCGATCCTCGCGATAGCGGCGCTGGGACCGGGCAGGCATACGCGCTTGCGCGTGCGCCCATCCCCCGAACGATCGTGCTATTTTTATGCAAATCGTGACGTACAGCCAAGTATCCTCGTGGTGCATTTCCTCTAGAGAAATCACCCCGCCGCCGGGGCGTCTATGATCGAATGGCGCACCCGATAATCGCAGTGCCGTCGCATGCATGACGGCCACCCGGCGCACGCGCCAGGAGGAGACATGACCACGTATTCGGAATCGCGTCTGAAGGCCAGCGACGGCCTTTCCCTGCACGTCCATCGTTGGCAGCCGGATACCGGCAGTGAACCGCTGCGCGCGGTCGTCGCCATCGTTCATGGGATGGGGGAGCACGGCGGACGTTACGCGCGGTTGGCCGAGCACTTCGCCGCTCACGGCATCGCAACCGTCACCTACGATCTGCGCGGGCACGGACGCTCGGACGGCGCGCGGGTCTTCGTCAAACATTTCGACGAGTATCTCGACGACACGGAAATCTTCCTCACGCACGTGCGCACCACGTTCGGCCCCACGCCGCTCTTCTTGCTCGGCCACAGCATGGGCGGCGCCATCGCGGCGCTCTTCACCATCACGCGAGCGCCGGCAAACGTGCGCGGTCTGATGCTGAGCAGCCCGGCGCTCGCGCCCGGCGAGCCGGTCGCCTCGTGGATGGTGAGCGCCGGGCGCTGGGTATCGCGCTGGCTGCCGAAGGTCCCCGTCTTTAAGATCGATCCCGCCATGATCGCGCGCGACGAAGCCGTCGTGGAAGCGGCCAAACAGGATCCGCTCAACGCCTATCGCGGCACGCCGGCGCGCACCGCCGCCGAACTCCTCGACGCGATGGCGCGAATTCACGCCAATGCCAACGCCCTGCACTTGCCGCTCTACATCTTTCACGGCACCGCCGACAAACTCACCGCGCCATGGGCGAGCGAACAATTCCATGGCAACGCCGGCTCGCTGGACAAGACACTCCGCCTCTATCACGGGCACTTCCACGAAACGCTCAACGACCTCGGCCGCGAGACGGTCATCGACGAGCTGACGCACTGGCTGCTGCAACACCTGCCCGACGCACCGGCGGCAAAGCCCGCGCAACCGGCGCTGGGCACTCACGACAGCGCCTGAGCCTGTGCGTTGGCGACGAGACAAGCGTTAAGCCCACGGAACCCGCACGCGAGCAGGGTCTCGCCACGCAATACCTCGCTGCGCGTTACACTGAAGCCGAGTGCAAGAGTCGAATTGCGAGGAGCCTCCGGCATGCAAGCGCAGACGAAATACTCGCCGCAAACGGTCACCGGCATGCATTTCTGGACGCCGACGATCTTCAGCATCAAGACCACACGGCCGCCCGGCCTGCAATTCACGGCGGGGCAGTTCGTGCGGCTGGGGCTTCCCGGCGACGACGGCGCACTGATCTGGCGGGCCTATTCGTGCGTGAATTCTCCTGCCGAAGATACCTTGGAGTTCTACGTAATCACGATTCCCGAAGGGCAACTGACGCCGCGCCTGTCGCAACTCAAGGTCGGTGACACGTTGTTCGTGGATCACACGGCCTACGGCTTCCTCACCCTCGACCGATTCACCGGCGGCGAAGACCTCTGGCTGCTCGCCACCGGCACCGGCCTTGCGCCATTCGTCTCGATCCTGCGCGATCCGGCCGTCTGGGAACGCTTCAAACGCATCTTCGTCGTGCATAGCGTGCGTTGGGTGCGCGACCTCGCCTACTACGAAGAACTCCGGCACTTTTCGCATCCCGACGTCGATCCGTCACTTGTCGGGAAACTTCACTTCGCCGTGTGCGTGACGCGAGAGCAAACACCTGAAGCGCTGTACGGACGCATCACCTCGTTGCTCGCCTCGGGGGAATTGGAGAAAGCGATGGGCGCGACGCTCGATCCCGCCACATCGCGCATCATGGTGTGCGGCAACCCCGACATGGTCAAGGAGCTGCGCGCATGGTTCACCGGCCACGGCTACGCGGTGAGCCGAACGGCAACGCCCGGACCGCTCGTGCTTGAAAAGCAGTGGTAGCGTGTGCGAAAGCGTCTGAAGTCCCACGCGCGTGTCGCGCGGCGCGCCCGACTTCAGTCTGACGGCTTCGCCCAGTCGGGGGCGCGTTTCTCGATGAACGCCTGTACGCCTTCCAGCGCACAATCCTCCATCATGTTGCAGGCCATCGTCTGCCCGGCCATCTGATAGGCCGCCTCGATCCCCGTCTCGACTTGCCGGTAGAACAGCCCCTTGCCAGCAGCCACGGCCGCCGCAGGCTTGGCCAGAATCGAACGGCACAGCGCCGCCACTTCCGCGTCCAGGCGCTCCGTTGCCACCACGCGGTTGATGAGACCGCGCTCGCGGGCCGTCTGTGCGTCGATGAACTCGCCCGTGAGCAACATTTCCATCGCCTGCTTGCGCGAGAGGTTGCGCGAAAGCGCCACGCCCGGCGTCGCACAGAACAGGCCGACGTTAATGCCCGAGACGGCGAAACGCGCCGCAGATGTCGCCACCGCCAGATCGCACATGGCCACCAGTTGACACCCTGCGGCCGTGGCAATGCTGTGCACCCGCGCAATGACCGGCTGCGGCATTCGCTGCATCGTGAGCATCACGCGTGTGCATTGATTGAACAGCGTGCGGTAGTAGTCGAGCGACGGCTCGGCGCGCATTTCCTTGAGATCGTGCCCCGCGCAGAACGCCGGTCCGGCAGCACCAAGCACCACCACGCGTGCGGTGGTGTCACGTGCCGTGTCGTCGAGCGCCTGTTGCAGCGCATCGAGCATGGCTTCGGAGAGGGCGTTGTAATGACGCGGACGATTCAGCGTGAGTGTGACCACGCCGGCCAACTCAGCCTCGCCGCGCGTGACGAGGACCAGCGGTGCTTGCGTTGCGGCCGTGGCTTCGGGTGGCGTCATGTTCGTCTCCTGCGCCGCGTCTGAGCGCGCGGCATCGCACATTCGTCAAACGCGAAACGTCGAACGTTAAACGTTAAACGTCAAACGTCGGCTAGCACCTTCAGATGCGCCACGACGCTGCGTCCGAGCGCGGAGAGGTTGTAGCCGCCTTCAAGGCAGCTCACGATGCGTCCCTTCGAATGACGATCCGCAATCGCTTTGACACGCTCCGTGATCCACATGAAGTCCGCTTCGGTCAGCCCGAGATTGCCGAGGTCGTCTTCGCGGTGTGCGTCGAAGCCCGCCGAGAAAAAGATCATCTCCGGACGGAACGCATCGAGCTGTCCCAACCAGCCGTAGTCGATGGCTTCGCGAGCCTGCATGCCCGACGTGCGCGCTGCGAGCGGAATGTTGAGCATGTTCGGCGCGGGATCGGCCGCACCGGAAAACGGATAGAACGGGTGCTGGAAAATGCCACACATCAGCACGCGATCGTCGTTGCTGAACGCCGCTTCGGTGCCGTTGCCGTGATGCACGTCGAAGTCGACGATCGCCACACGCGAGAGCCCGTGCACTTGCAGCGCATGGGCCGCGGCAATCGCCACGTTGTTGAACAGGCAAAAGCCCATGGCGCGCGTGGGCGTGGCGTGATGGCCCGGCGGGCGCACGCTGCAAAAGGCGTTGTCGAGTTCGCCGCGAATGACGGCATCGGTCGCGGCGATCGCCGCACCTGCCGCACGCGTCGCGGCACGCCACGAATACGGATTGAGCAACGTATCCGGGTCGATCGGAAAATAGCCCGACTCGGGAATGTTGTCGCGAATGAAATCGATGTGATCCTGCGTGTGGACGAGCCGCAGACTGGCCTCGTCGGCGGCCGGGGCTTCGCGGCGCTCGAGCAGCCCGTCGATGCGTCCGGCGATCAATTGGTCCTCGATGGCGCGCAGCCGCTCGGGACATTCCGGATGCCACTCGCCCATCTCGTGACGGATGCAATCGGGGTGCGTATAAAACCCGGTAGCCATTCGTTGTGTCGCCTATCGCTTCGAATCGTTATATTGGGACGGGCGGGGGATGCCCGCCGCGCCGTGGTCTCCACGTCCGGTAGCGGCCGGGCGTAGTGCCTGGCTCACGGTGCCGCATCGCACTGGCACACGCGTGCCGATGGCCGGCATCCCCCTGAACACTGTCACCGACAGTGCACAGGCCTTAAGGTATCACAGGTGCACTCGGTTATACTGCCAAGCAGTCTCACAGCAGACCCGTGTCAGCCGGCAAGGGCCGTTCTCCTGAAATTCGGGACGGCAGGAACTGGCATGAATGGTTGACGCTCTAGTCTGAACCGCGTGTCGAGTCCGCTTCGACACACCCCGACGAAAGCATCAACGCGACTAACGCGATGGTGGCCCAAACGGCTGCGTCGCCTTCGGACTTCATACAGGCCTGACAGACAGCATGACATCACCGGTACGGATGTACGACTCGCTCCCGCTGGCGCTCTCGCGCCTCACTCATCGACCGGACACTGGCCGCGACCTATCGGCCACCCTCCGCAAATTCTCCGACACGCAGCGTCTTTCGCGACTCTCGCGCCCGGTGCGCGCACTCGGCATTGCGCTGTGCATCGGTGCCTTTGCACTGACGACGAGCGGCGTGCACGCGCAGACGCGCGCGAAGCAGGTCGCGCAAACGGAGTTCGAAGAAGAGGTCGTGCCGCAACGCTATGCGGCCAATCCCGAGGTCGACGCGTTCATCAACGACATCGTGGCACGCGACGGTTTCGATCGCGCCGAATTGCAACGGGTGTTCTCGCGCGTTGTGTTCTCGCAGACGGCGGCACGTCTGGCCGCACCGCCCGCCACGCCGGGTCAGAAAAACTGGATCAAATACGAGAAGAATTTTCTCGACAACACGCGCATCAATGGTGGCGTGCGCTTCTGGAATCAGAACGCGGCAACGCTCGCACGCGCCGCGAAACAATATGGCGTGCCCGAGGAGATCATCGTCGCCATCATCGGCGTAGAGACGATCTACGGGCGCAACATGGGCAACTTCCGCACCATCGACGCGCTCACCACGCTCGCGTTCGACTATCCGCCCGCGCGTAACCGGTCGGAGCGCATGGCGCTCTTTCGCAACGAACTGGAAAACCTGCTGCTCTACGCCCGCGAGCGCGGCGTCGATCCGTTCAGCATTTATGGCTCATACGCGGGCGCGATCGGCATTCCGCAGTTCATGCCGTCCTCGATCCGCAACTACGCGGTCGATTACTCCGGCGACGGCAAGATCAATCTGACGACCGACGTGGCCGATGCCATCGGCAGTGTCGCCAACTTCCTCAAGCAGCACGGTTGGCAGCCGGGGCAACCGGTCGTCTGGAACATCGCCGGCGATCGCGGCAGCCTGGGGTTGGCAGAAGCGGGCGCCGACGGGCAGCCTGAGCCGCATTGGAAGCTCGGCGACTTCATCAAGGCCGGTATGCTGATGAACGAGCCACGGCTCGATGTGGGGGCGTTGCTCGACACGCAGGTGCTCATCGTCGATCTGCCAACGCCCGGACAACCCACGCAGTACCGCATGGGCTTGAATAACTTCTACGTGCTCACGCGCTACAACCGCAGCTTCTTCTACGCCATGTCGGTGTACGACCTGGCCGATGCGATCAAGGCGGCTCGCGCGCCCTGAGCGCTGCCCCCTGATAGTCGCTCGATCTCTCGATCGCTCACCATGAAAAACGGGACCCTCGGGTCCCGTTCTCGTTATGCATCCCGTGTAGGGAGGCGGTGCCAGTTACCGCCGCACGTCACGCCGGGAACACGCCCGTCGACAGATAGCGATCGCCGCGATCGCACACGATGAACACGATGGTCGCGTTCTCGACTTCCCGCGCCAGATTCAGCGCGATATGGCAGGCGCCGGCGGCCGAAATGCCGCAGAAGATGCCCTCTTCCACTGCGAGGCGGCGTGCCATGATTTCCGAATCCGCCTGCGTCACGGAGATCGTGCGATCCACGCGTGCGCGGTCGAAAATCTTCGGCAGGTACGCTTCCGGCCACTTGCGAATGCCCGGAATACGCGAGCCTTCCGCCGGCTCGGCGCCGATGATCTGCACCGCTTCGTTCTGCTCTTTCAGGTACTGCGACACGCCCATGATCGTGCCGGTCGTGCCCATCGCCGAGACGAAGTGCGTGATGCGTCCCTCAGTGTCGCGCCAGATCTCCGGCCCCGTGCCCTCGTAGTGCGCGAGCGGGTTGTCCGGGTTGGAGAACTGGTCGAGGATGATGCCGCGTCCGTCACGTTGCATCTGCTCGGCGAGGTCGCGCGCGTACTCCATGCCTCCCTTGACCGGCGTCAGGATGATCTCGGCACCATAGGCTCCCATGCTCTGACGACGTTCGATGGAGAGGTCTTCCGGCATGATGAGAACCATCTTGTAGCCACGAATGGCCGCCGCCATCGCCAGGGCGATACCGGTGTTGCCCGAGGTGGCTTCGATGAGCGTGTCGCCCGGTTTGATGCGGCCGCGCAATTCCGCGTGCTTGATCATCGACAGCGCCGGGCGGTCTTTCACCGACCCTGCCGGGTTGTTGCCCTCGAGCTTGCCGAGAATCACGTTGTTGCGACGACGGATTTCGTCGTCGGGCAAACGCATCAGTTGCACCAGCGGCGTATTGCCGATGGTGTCTTCGATAGTCTTATAGGCCATTGCGCTAAGCTTTTTTCGGTCGGGAATCGAAACATTCTAATCCACCGGCCATCACCGCGCTTAGCGTGGGCTTCGGCCGGACATCCGATTCACGGATATCCGGGCCGCCCGGAGCACCTCAGGACTTGGCCGCGCTGGCCGGTGACGGGGCCTTGGCCTTCTTCGATTTGGACGATTTGGCCGCAGCGGCATCGGTAGCCGCGGCTGCGGCCGTCGGAGCGGATGCCGTCGACGGTGCCGCATCCGCCTTGGCCGACTTGGCATCCTTCGACTTCTTCGACTTGGCAGCTTTCGTACCGGTGGCGTCGGCTGCACCGGCGGCAGACGCCGCCGCCGGGACTGCCGTACCGGGCTTGGCAGGCATCGCGGTCGTGCCAGAGGAGGCGGGCTTCATGGTCGTGCCGGCGGCCGGCGTGGGCGTAGGCGTCTTTTGTGTGGCCGTTGACGGCACGGGCGTCGCCGGGGCTGCCGGCGTCTGCGCGACAGACGGCACCGGCTTGGCTGGTGCAGCGGCCGGCGGCGATTTTGCCGATGCCGCCGGCGTTGCCGGCGCCGCAGCACCGCCCTGCCCGTTGATCGTCAAGCCTTCGGATTGGAGCGTGGAGACGGACTTGGTACCCAGCCCCTTGACGCGCTTGGCAACGTCAGCCGCGTCCTTGAAGGGGCCGTGGGCATTGCGCTCGTCGATGATGGCCTTGGATTTGACGGGCCCGATGCCCTTGAGCGCTTCAAGCTGCGCCTGGTCGGCGGTATTGATGTCGACGGCGGCCATGGCCAGGCCGCACAGGGTGAAAAAGGCAACAACCGCCAGCAAGAGTTTGCGAAGCATGATGTGTTCCTTATGAGGTCACTCGGGCCGATATCCTGGATACCCCCGATACGTCGTTAACGCCCAGCCGCGTCTGCGGATGACATCGGGCACGTTTTAAAACAAAACGGGGAGCTGTCTGGCTCCCCGTCTGTCTGGCAACACGTGCTGGCAGGTCCTGCCGCTTACTGCGCGAGCAGCCAGCGCACGTAGCGCGACACCCCTTCACCCACCGTGTAGAACGGCTGCTGATAGCCGCCCACCTGACGCAGATGGTCGATGTTCGCCTGCGTGAAGCACTGATACTTGCCACGCAGCGCATCGGGGAACGGGATGTACTCCACGAGCCCCTGCTTGACCAGTTCGTCGAGCGTCAGCGGCGCCTCGCCCGCTTCCTCGCGAAGCGTGTTGATCACGGCAACCGCGATATCGTTGAACGGCTGTGCTCGGCCCGTGCCAAGGTTGAAGATGCCGCTGCGCTCCGGATGATCGAAGAAATGCAGGTTCACCTTGACCACGTCTTCCACGGACACGAAGTCGCGGCTTTGCGTACCGGCCGCGTAGCCGTTGTACTCGCCGAAGAGCTTCACACGGCCGTTGGCACGGAATTCGTTGAAATTATGGAACGCGACCGACGCCATGCGGCCTTTGTGCGCCTCACGCGCACCGTACACGTTGAAGTAACGGAAACCGGCCACCTGACTCGGCAGCTTGCCGCCCGCCTCGCGCATGGCACGACGCACGATCTGGTCGAACAGGAACTTCGAGTAACCGTAGACGTTCAGCGGCTTCTCGTATTCACGCGTCTCCACGAACGTTTCCGACGCGCCATACGTTGCCGCCGACGACGCATAGAGAAACGGCACAGCCTGCGCCTGACAGGCCTCGAACAACGCGCGCGTGTAGCGGAAGTTGTTCTCCATCATGTAGCGGCCGTCCGTTTCCATGGTGTCGGAGCAGGCGCCTTCGTGGAAAATCGCACGAACGCGGCCAAACTCACGGCGCTGGAAGCGAGCGACGAAGTCGGTCTTGTCGAGGTAGTCGCTGATCTCGCAATCGACCAGATTGCGGAATTTGTCGGCGCGCGTGAGGTTGTCGACCGCCACGATGTCGGTCTCGCCGCGCTCGTTGAGGGCTTTGACGATATTCGCGCCGATGAAGCCGGCGGCGCCGGTCACGATGATGGTCATGTCAGATCGGAAAAGAGTTCGTTGTAGTCCACGGTCGCCGTGCCCAGCTTGCCCACGACGATACTGCCCGCACGGTTGGCGAGCACAACGGCCTGCGCGAGCGGCAGACCGGCGGACAGCGATGCCGCGAGCGTTGCGATCACGGTGTCGCCTGCGCCCGATACGTCATACACTTCGCGCGCCTGCGCCGGCACGTGCAATGCACCGCCTTCGGTGAAGAGCGTCATGCCCTCTTCCGAGCGCGTGAGCAGCAGCGCCTCGAGATTCAGCGACTCACGCAGGTTCTGCGCGCGCGCCGTGAGGTCGTCTTCCGAGCGCCATTCCCCCACCACCTGCTGCAATTCCGCCCGGTTCGGCGTCAGGATCGTGGCACCACGATAGCGCTCGTAGTCGCTGCCCTTGGGATCGACGAGTACCGCCTTGCCGGCTGCGCGCGCAGCGTCGATCATCGGCTGCACGTGCGTCAGACCGCCCTTGGCGTAATCCGAGAGCAGCACGACGTCATAGCTGGCGAGCAGTTGGCGGTACTGATCGAGCACGGCCAGCAGCACTTCGTGCGCCGGCTGGTTCTCGAAGTCGATGCGCAGCAGTTGCTGCTGGCGCGAGACGATGCGCAGCTTGATGGTTGTCGCCAGATGGGCGTCGCGCGTCACGTAGGCCGTCACACCGCTCGCGTCGAGCATGTCGACGATCCGCTCAGCCGGTTCATCCTCACCCAGCACGCAAAGCAGCCCGGCCTGTGCGCCCAATGACGTGGCGTTGAGTGCCACGTTCGCCGCGCCGCCCAACCGCTCTTCATTGCGCTTGACGTGGACCACAGGCACCGGTGCTTCCGGGGAAATGCGATTGACGTCGCCGAACCAGTAGCGATCGAGCATCACATCGCCAACGATCAGCACGCGCGCGCGGCTGAACGCCTCGCGAGGCACGGTGGGTACGCCCGGTGCCTGCACCGTGCGCGTGAGCGAAGTTGCCGTCGAAGTCATCCGTCGCTCCTCGATACTCAGACCGGCGTGTGCAAATCACGGCCGATGGCGTGGTACTCGATACCGAGTTCCTGCATGGCCTCCGGGTCGTACAGATTACGACCGTCGAAAATCAGCGGCAGCGACAACGCCGTCTTCACCTTCGCGAAGTCCGGGCTGCGGAAAGCCTTCCATTCCGTGACGATGACGAGCGCGTCCGCCCCCGTCAACGTGTCGTTCTGCGTGGCGCAGAATTCGATATGGGCATGCGCAGCGGCATCATCGGCAAAATCCAGCGCAATCACGCGACGCGCCTCGTCGAGCGCCACCGGATCGTAAGCGCGCACACAGGCGCCACGTCGCACCAGCTCCTCGATGACACGGCGGCTCGGTGCCTCGCGCATGTCGTCGGTGTTCGGCTTGAACGCGAGGCCCCACAGCGCGAACGTCTTGTCCGACAGATCGTCGCCAAGACGCTTCACGATCTTGTCGATCAGCACGGTCTTCTGCGTTTCATTGACGGCTTCCACGGCGTTCAGAATCCGCAGCGGCACGCCATAGTCTTCGGCGGTGCGCACGAGCGCCTGCACGTCCTTCGGGAAGCACGAGCCACCGTAGCCGCAACCGGCGTACAGGAAGTGGTAGCCGATACGCGGGTCCGAGCCGATGCCCTGACGCACGTCTTCGATATCCACGCCGACCCGATCGGCCAGATTGGCCAGCTCGTTCATGAACGAAATACGCGTGGCCAGCATGGCGTTTGCCGCGTACTTGGTGAACTCTGCCGAGCGCACATCCATGTACAACGTGCGTTCGTGATTGCGGTTGAACGGCGAGTACAGGCGCTTCATCATCGCGCGCGCCTGTTGGCCGTCGGCGTCATCGTCCACCCCGATCACGATGCGGTCCGGCCGCATGAAGTCGTCCACGGCCGCGCCTTCCTTGAGGAATTCGGGATTAGAGACGACGGAGAACGATACGCCCTCACCACGCTTTGCGAGTTCTTCGGCCACGGCAGCCCGCACCTTGTCGGCGGTGCCCACCGGTACCGTCGATTTGTCGACGATCACCTTGAAGCTCTTGGCGTAGCGCCCGATGTTGCGTGCGGCCGCCACGACATATTGCAGGTCTGCGGAACCGTCTTCATCCGGGGGCGTGCCCACGGCGATGAACTGCACGTCGCCGTGCGCGACGGACGCCTCGACATCCGTCGAGAATTGCAGACGGCCGGCTTCGCGGTTGCGTGCGATGATTTCCTGCAAACCGGGTTCGTGAATCGGCACGCCGCCGTTGTTCAGAATATCGATCTTGCGCTGATCGACGTCGAGACAGAACACGTCGTTGCCGACGTCCGCGAGACAGGCGCCGGTAACAAGGCCGACGTATCCGGAGCCAATGATGGTGACTTTCATGATTGCGCGAACTCAAAGAAATTAGGAGGCCGCCGGCACGTCGGCGCGGCGCGGCGTGTAGGTCTCCCAGCCATTACAGCCGGGGCATTGCCAATAGAACAGTCGCGCTCGGAAGCCGCACTGATCGCAGACGTAGCGCGGCAACGACTTGGTGCGCTGCGTGACGAGCTTGCCCATGAGTTGCAGATCGGCTTGCGTGTCGCCGGATGCCGTCGCGGCGTGCGCTTCGAGCAGGCGCGTCATGCCAAGCGCACTCGGCGCGCGATGCATCTGCTCTCGCATGAGCCTGAGCGCCGCTTCCGGCCCCTCGAGGGCCACCGTCTTTTCGTAGACGATCTCCAGCAGATCGTCCGACGGGTTCTTGCGCAGCGCGTCACGCAGCATGGCGAGTCCTTCCGGAGCCCGGCCCAATGCCTCATAGGCGCGCATCAGACGCTTGGCCGCCAGGCCAATAAACACCGGATTCTGCTGCTCGATGGTGCTGAGCACGCGCAACGCACCCTCGGCATCACCCGCGGCGAGCAGCATGTCGCCGCGCAGCAACGGCGCGCGCACGTTGGCGGGATTGACTTCGAGCGCAGCATCGAGCTCTTGCGTGACCGACTCGATGTCCTTGCGCTGAAGCGCTTCCTGCGCCAGTTCGCAGTGGAACTGTGCAATCTCCTTGCGGTACGACACCGCAAGGTCGAGATCGCCGAGCATCTCGGCTTCGGTCAGCGCCTTGTGCCACTCTTTCTCGATCTGATAGATCGTGAGCTTTGCGTGTTGCGCTGCCTTGGCATACGCCCCCGTCTGCAAACGGCCAAAGGCTTCCTCGGCGCGGTCCAGCAGACCGGCCTTGAGGAAGTCGTGCCCCAATTCGTAGAGCGCGTGTTCCTGATCGGCTTGCGGCAAGTCGTCACGCGAGAGCAGGTTCTGATGCACGCGAATGGCACGCTCCGTCTCGCCGCGACGGCGGAACAGACTGCCCAGTGCAAAGTGCAGTTCGGTGGTCTCGGGGTCGAGCTTCGCGACTTCGATGAAGGCATCGATCGCCTTGTCGGGCTGCTCGTTGAGCAGGAAGTTCAGACCGCGAAAATAGGATGCCGGCAGATTGCGGCTCTCCGAGAGCAGACTGCGCAGATCCAGGCGTGCGGCTACCCAGCCGCAGCCGAAAATCACGGGGATGGCTAAAAGCCACCAGACCTCGAATTCCATGAAGGCGTGTTGTCGTTGAAACAGTCGATGAGGATGGCGAGGGTCGCGCGCCGCGTCGCCTTAGACCGGCGGGAGCATCGGCGGTTGATCGCTTGCCTCGGGATCACGTTGCGCACGCGCCAGATCACGCCGCGTGCGGCGCAGTTCCAGGCGTTGCCGCATCAGGCTCGGCAACGTAGCGAGCACACCGATTACGCCACCGACCACGAAAAACGCCAGACCGATCATGATGAGCGGTGCCGTCCACGTATGCCCCAGGAACAGGTTCAACGTGACCTCGCCCGTGTTGGCGAGCGCGAGACACAGCAAGACCACGAACACGATGAGACGAACGATCCAAACAATCAGCTTCATGCCGAAAGGCTCCTGCGGCAGGCTTGCCGTATGTTTTGCGACTTGAGCGGCCCTGCGCTCACGGCTTCGACACCGTGCGCGCGCCAGACCGGCACGTGGGCGTATTGTACCGGATGTGCTCTGTGAGGCGTCGTTAGCGCAGCGCGCTTCACATTTGCGTCAATTGTGTGCACTCAAATCCGTCAGATGCAAAAAAAGCGCCCGAAGGCGCTTTTCTTGCGTAGTAGATCCCAAAGGGCCTTATTGGTCCGACGCCTTGTGATCAACCCGCTCTCGCAGTTCCTTGCCGGGCTTGAAGTGAGGCACGAATTTCTCCGGCACCAACACTTTCTCACCCGACTTGGGGTTGCGGCCGACGCGCGGTGGCCGACGGTTGAGCCCAAAACTACCGAAACCGCGGATCTCGATTCGATGACCGCGCGCAAGCGCGTCAGCCATCGCGTCGAGAATTGTCTTCACCGCGAAATCGGCATCCTTGAGCACCAACTGGGGAAACCGCGCCGCCAACTGGTTGACCAATTCAGACTTGGTCATAGGCCTTGGACCTTACTGATTCTGGCTGTCCAGCTTGGCTTTGAGCAGGGCACCCAGATTCGTGGTGCCACTCGCTGCCGAGCTGTCGTTCGACATCTTGCTGATCGCTTCTTGCTGCTCAGCCGAATCCTTGGCCTTGATCGACAGGTTGATGTTGCGCGACTTGCGATCGATGTTCACGATCATTGCGTTGACGGCCTCACCTTCCTTGAGCACGTTGCGGGCATCTTCCACACGGTCGTGCGAGATTTCCGAAGCGCGCAGGTAGCCTTCGACGTCTTCACCCAGCGACACGACAGCACCCTTCGGATCGACAGCCTTGATGGTGCCGTCAACGATCGAGCCCTTGTCGTGGATTGCCACGAAGGTGTTGAACGGATCGCCTTCGAGCTGCTTGATACCCAGCGAGATGCGTTCCTTCTCGACATCGATGCCCAGGACCACGGCTTCGACTTCGTCGCCCTTCTTGTACTTGCGCACGGCTTCTTCGCCAGCTTCGCTCCACGACAGGTCCGACAGGTGGACCAGGCCGTCGATGCCGCCCGGCAGACCGATGAACACGCCGAAGTCGGTGATCGACTTGATTGCGCCCTTGATCTTGTCGCCCTTCTTGAAGTTGCGCGAGAAGTCATCCCACGGGTTCGGCTTGCATTGCTTCATGCCGAGGCTGATACGACGACGGTCTTCGTCGATCTCGAGCACCATGACTTCGACTTCGTCGCCCAGCTGGACAACCTTGGTCGGCGCAACGTTCTTGTTGGTCCAGTCCATTTCCGACACGTGAACCAGGCCTTCGATGCCCGATTCGACTTCGACGAACGCGCCGTAGTCGGTGATGTTGGTGACCTTACCGAACAGGCGGGTGCCTTGCGGGTAACGGCGAGCAATGCCTTCCCACGGATCTTCGCCGAGTTGCTTCACGCCCAGCGAGACACGGCCCTTCTCTTGATCGAACTTGAGGATCTTGGCGGTGACTTCCTGGCCAACCGACAGGACTTCGCTCGGGTGACGCACACGACGCCATGCGATGTCGGTGATGTGCAGCAGACCATCGATACCGCCGAGGTCAACGAATGCACCGTAATCCGTAATGTTCTTGACCACGCCCTTGACGATCGCGCCTTCCTTGAGCGTTTCGAGCAGCTTGGCGCGCTCTTCACCCTGGGTGGCTTCGATCACGGCGCGGCGCGACAGCACAACGTTGTTGCGCTTGCGGTCGAGCTTGATGACCTTGAATTCGAGGGTCTTGCCTTCGTACGGGGTCGTGTCCTTGACCGGACGCGTGTCAACCAGCGAACCCGGCAGGAATGCGCGAATGCCATTGACCATCACGGTCAGGCCGCCCTTGACCTTGCCAGTGATCGTGCCCGTCACGAGTTCGCCCGACTCAAGGGCCTTCTCCAGTGCCAGCCACGAAGCCAGACGCTTGGCCTTGTCGCGCGACAGCACGGTGTCGCCATAGCCGTTTTCCAGGGCGTCGATCGCCACGGAAACAAAGTCGCCGGCCTGAACCTCGACCTCGCCCTGATCATTCAGGAATTCTTCGATAGGGATGTACGCTTCGGACTTGAGCCCGGCGTTGACGACCACGAAGTTGTGGTCAACCCGCACGACTTCTGCGCTGATGACTTCACCAGCACGCATGTCTTGGCGAGTGAGCGACTCTTCGAAAAGCGCCGCGAAAGATTCATTGGTCGAGGTTTGCAGGTCGGACATAAATGTGGATTACGCCGCTGACGTCCGTCTCCCGAGGGGGGATGACGATAACGAACAACGGTTGGGTTAAAGGTTAGACAAAACCGCACCGGATGACTGCATGAAACATCCGGTCAGGCGCCTTGCGGGTACTGCACCTGCGCGAACCATTCGAGCACCTGAGCCACCGCCTGATCGACGTTCAGCCCCGACGTATCGAGTACCCGCGCACCCTCTGCTGCTCTTAGCGGCGCCTCGGCACGGGTACGATCCCGCGCATCGCGCGCCTCAAGATCCAGCATGAGACTGTCTATATTAGCAGAAAAACCTTTTTCTATCAATTGCTTATACCGCCTCTCGGCACGAGCCTGTGGCGAGGCGGTCAAAAACACCTTCAACTCGGCTTCCGGGAAGATCACCGTTCCCATGTCGCGGCCGTCGGCGACCAGGCCCGGCGCGGTCTTGAATGCCCGCTGAAGCGCCTTCAACGCCTGACGCACCGCCTTGTGAATCGCAATGCTCGATGCCCGGTTGCCAATGGCCTCGGCACGAATCGCATCCGTGACATCCTCGCCGGCCAGCCAGATACGCTGATCCCTGAAACGCACGTCCAGCGTTTCGGCGAGCACCGCCAGCGCGCCAACGTCGTCGGGATCGATCCCGTGACGCGCGCTCGCGAGCGCCGTCAGTCGATAGAGCGCACCGCTATCGAGGTAGTGAAAGCCCAGTGCATCGGCCACACGGTGCGCCACCGTGCCTTTGCCGGATGCCGTCGGGCCATCCACTGTAATGACCGGAATCGAGTCGTCCACCATCGTCAAATCAGGCATCCCTTCGTCTCTGTCTATCCAACACATGAAAAAATAAAACTTCCCATCCAAATAATAATGATTATCATTTAGATGCAGGTGCCACCGGCACTATCCGAAGATGTGACTGCCATGCAAAGCCGCGATTATCCCTTAGCCGGCCCCGAATGGGTGCCGCCGAGCGCCCCGCAGGACAATCCACCGCGCCGGGCGCAGCGGTGGATGGGGTTCGCCGGCGCAGGCACACTCATCGCCGTCGGCTATATGGATCCGGGCAACTGGGCCACGGCGATTGCCGGGGGCGCCCGTTACGGGTACACGCTGCTGTGCGTTGTCCTGCTCTCGAGCGTGATGGCGTTGTTGTTGCAATGGTTGGCGGCGCGCGTCGGTCTGGTGACCGGACGCGATCTCGCGCAACTCTCACGTAGCCAGTATAGCCGTCGCACTTCGCTGGCGTTATGGGTCCTTTGCGAGATTGCCATCATCGCCTGCGATCTCGCCGAAATCATCGGCAGCGCGGTCGCGCTGCAACTCTTGTTCGGCTTGTCACTGCCAATGGGTGTGCTGCTCGCGGGCGCTCTCGCCTTCGCCATGCTCGGCCTGCAAGGTTTCGGACAACGTCGGCTCGAAGGCGCCGTCGCCGCACTGATCCTGCTCACTGCCGGGTGTTTCGCGGCGCAACTGGCGCTGGCCAACCCCGACTGGGGAGCCGCCGCCGCGGGCCTGCGTCCGCGCAGTGAAATCGTGGCTCAGGCGGGCATGCTCTGGTTAGCGACCGGCATTCTTGGCGCCACGGTCATGCCCCATAACCTGTATCTGCATTCCGCCCTGCTGCGCATGCGCGGCGAGGCGATGCCCGAGCGCACCCCGGACACGCTGCGACGCGCACTGCGTACAACGCACTGGGATACCACGTTGTCTCTGGGCTTCGCCTTCCTGATCAACGCGGCGCTCCTGATTCTGGCGGCTTCGGTGTTCCACGCCAGCGGAAACACCTCGGTGGAATCGCTTGGCGACGCGCACAAATTGCTCGCGCCGCTGCTCGGCAATCAATGGGCCGGCGTCATGTTCGCTGTCGCGCTTCTCGCGTGCGGACTGAATTCGACAGTGACCGCCACGCTCGCAGGGCAAGTCACGATGGAGGGCTTTCTGAATTTGCGGATGAAGCCGTGGCACCGCGCGCTCATCACGCGCTCGCTGGCGCTCATTCCTGCCTTGCTGATCGTCGGACACGGCGGCGAAGCTCAGACGACGAACCTCCTGATCTTGAGCCAGGTCGTGCTGAGCCTGCAATTGCCGTTCGCCGTGATTCCACTCGTTCGATTCGCGGGCGATGCGAAGCTCATGGGCGAATGGCGAGTGCGTGGCGCGCTGCTGGCTGCCGCCTGGCTCATTGCGGGCGCCATCGTCGCGCTCAACGGCATCCTGCTTTGGCAGACGTTGACCGGCCAAGGGTAAGCGCGTGCGTCCGACGCAAACGACGCCACGTCAGGCACACCACGAATCAGAGCGAATGATGTGGCACCGACTCGACAGGGCTGACGCGCCGGCAGCAGCACGTCGGCCCTGAATTGACCGCTGAACTACGACGCGACCCGCGCGAACTCGGTGAAATACGTCGGGAATGTCTTGGCAACGCACTTCGGGTCGTTGATCGTCACAGGCACGCCACCGAGGCTCACGAGCGAGAAACACATCGCCATCCGATGATCGTCGTAGGTGTCGATCGCCGCGTTCGGCGTCAACGACACTGGCGGCGTAACGCGCAGATAGTCCGCGCCCTCCTCCACCGTTGCCCCGACCTTGCGCAATTCGATGGCCATGGCAGCAAGACGATCCGTCTCCTTCACGCGCCAGCTCGCCACATTCCGCAGCGTAGTCGTACCGTCGGCGAAGAGTGCGGCGACGGCAATCGTCATCGCCGCATCGGGAATGTGATTGAAGTCCATGTCGATTGCACGCAGCTTGCCGCTCGGCGTGTCGATGCCGTGCACTTCGATGGCATCGTCGTGCAGCGTGACGCGCGCCCCCATCGCCTCCAGGGCTTCGACAAAACGCACGTCGCCCTGAATGCTGTCTCGGCCAACGCCTTCCACTCGCAACGGACCGCCACCGATGGCCCCTGCCGCAAGGAAATAAGAGGCTGACGAGGCATCGCCCTCGACCCGAATTTCACCCGGGCTCCGGTACTTCGCACCCTCCGCATCCGCCGCAGGCAAGGTGAAGCGCGACCAGCCATCCTGGCGCACGTCAATGCCAAAACGGCGGAGCAGCCGCAGCGTGATGTCGATATACGGCTTGGAAATCAGCTCCCCCTCGACCTCGACGACGATCTCGCCCGTCGGCGACGGCAGCAACGGCAGCGTCAACAGCAGCGCCGTCAGGAACTGACTCGACACGTCACCACGCACACGAATCGGTGCGACGGGCGCTGCCACGTCGGCCGGTTTGATATGCAGCGGGGGATATCCAGCGTTGCCGAGATAATCGATCTGCGCGCCGAGTTGACGCAAGCCGTCGACCAGATCACCGATCGGACGTTCATGCATGCGCGCCACGCCGGAGACTTCGTAGTCGCCATGGCTCAACGACAACGCCGCCGTCAACGGACGAATGGCCGTGCCCGCGTTGCCCATGAACAGCTTGGCGGTCTTCACGGGAAACGCACCGCCGCAACCCTCCACGACGTAATCGCGCGAGTCGCCGACCTGGGTGCATTTGACGCCAAGCGCGGCCAATGCGTCGAGCATCACCTGCGTGTCATCTGACGCCAGCAGATCGCGCACGCGCGTGGTGCCGTGCGACAGCGCGGCGAGCAGCAGCACGCGATTCGAGATACTTTTCGAGCCGGGCAGGCGCAGCGTGCCTTCGGCGTGGCCGTACGGGCCGAGATCGAGCGTTTCCATTACTTTTCCTGTTGCTTGGCCCAGTCCGTGCGCGCCTGACTGGTGCGAGCGAACACAGCCTCGAGACCGGCACCATCGCCGGCATCGATCAATTCACGCAGCGTGCCGAGCGTGGCGAGATAGCCATCGAATTCGGCAAGCAACGCCTCGCGATTGGCCACGCAGATATCGCGCCACATTTCGGGATTCGAGGCGGCAATACGCGTAAAGTCGCGAAACCCTCCTCCCGCAAAACCAAATTTCAACGCGGCATCGGGAGCTTCGAGAATCTGCGCAATGAGGGCGAACGAGAGCACGTGCGGCAAATGGCTCACCGACGCGAAAACACGGTCATGCTGCGTCTCCGACATTTCATAGACACGCGCGCCCGTCGCCTCCCACATCGCACGCACCCGCGCGACATCCTCACTGCGATTGCCCGGTTGCGGACAAAGCACGACATGCCGGTCGCGATACAGATCGGCCTTTGCGGCGTCGACGCCGGATAACTCCCCGCCGGCAATCGGATGACCGGGCACGAAACGCCAGACCTCGTCGCCCAGCGCTGCCTTGGCGGCTGCCACGGCGTCCGTCTTGGTGCTGCCCGCGTCGGTCACGATCGTGTTGCCGCCGAGATGCGGGCGGATCGCCGCGAGCAGCGCGGGGGTCTGCGCCACTGGTGCCGCCAGCACGACCACATCGGCTCCGCTCAAGGCATCGCCCATCGATGCGGCGGCGCGATCGATCACGCCGAGTTCGCAAGCTCGCGCGAGCGACGCCTCGCTGCGCCCGACGCCGACAACTTCCTTCACCGCCCCCGCCGACTTGAGCGCACGCGCGAGCGAACCGCCGATCAGCCCGACGCCACAGATGACAAGTTTGTTCAGACTCATGATGGATGGCCTATCGCTCGTCACGCGGAGCGCGGGTAAGACCCGAGCACTTTGCAATACGCCGCGTTCTGACGCAGGGCATCCAGTGCCTTGGCGACGTTCGGGTCGTCGCGATGGCCTTCGAAATCGACGTAGAAGTAATACTCCCACGCGCCACTCTTGGCCGGACGCGATTCAAAACGCGTCATCGACACTCCGTTGCTTGCCAGCGGCTCCAGCAACGCCACGACAGCACCGGCGCGATTCGGCACCGAGAGAATCAGCGACGTCTGATCACGACCACTCGGCGCCGGGTCCTGCGTGCCGACCACAACAAAGCGTGTGCGGTTGTGAGGATCGTCCTGCACATGGGAGAACGCGATTTGCAGCCCGTATTGCGTGGCGGCCGACTCGCCGGCGATGGCCGCAACGCTTGGATCGGCCGATGCCATGCGCGCTGCTTCGGCGTTGCTCGACACCGCCTGACGCTCCAGTTGCGGGAAGTGCGCCGTGAGCCAGTGCTGGCACTGCGCGAGCGACTGCGCATGCGAGCAAATACGCGTGACACCGTCGAGCGTGCCCGAGAGCGACATCAAATTGTGGTGAATCGGCAGGGCCACTTCACCGCCGATCGTCAGCGGACTTTGCAGCAGCAGATCCAGCGTGCGCGACACCACGCCCTCGGTGGAGTTCTCGACCGGTACGACGCCGAAGTCGGCACTCCCTGCCTCGACGGCACGGAACACCTCGTCGAGCGACGGACACGGCAAGCCCTTCACACTCTGGCCAAAGTAGGCGAAAGCCGCCTGCTCGCTGTAGGTACCGGCCGGGCCGAGATAGGCGACCGTCATCACCTTCTCCAGCGCGCGGCTGGCAGACATGATCTCGCGCCAGATCGACGCCAGATTGTCACCGTACAACGGGCCGTCGTTGGCTTGCTGCAAACGAGAAATCACCTGCAACTCACGCTCGGGCCGGAACACCGGTGCACCGAAGCGCTTCTTGACCTCGCCCACTTCCAGGGCGACGGCCGCACGTTGATTGAGCAGCTTCAACAGCTGCGCGTCGATAGCATCGATCTTCTCGCGCAAAGGGCGCAGCGATGCGTTCAGGTCATCATCCATGGAGCGTATTGTCTTCTTACGATGGGACATGGTCAGGCGGCTCGCGGCGCGATGTCCCGAAGGACGTCAGAGGACTCCTGTCGCGCCGGCCGTTCGCCCTCGTCAGCCGTGGCTGCGTTCGAACTCGCGCAAATAGTCGACCAGCGCCTCGACACCGGCCAGCGGCATCGCGTTGTAGATCGAGGCACGCATGCCCCCCACGGACTTGTGGCCCTTGAGTTGCAGCAGACCGCGCTCGCGAGCGCCCGCCAGGAAAGTTTCGTTCAATGCGTCGTCGTGCAGGAAAAACGGCACGTTCATACGCGAGCGGCAATCCTTCGCCACCGACGTGCGGTAAAAATCGCTGCCGTCCAGATAGCCATACAACAGTTCAGCTTTCGCCTTGTTCTGCGCCTCCATGGCCGCCAGGCCGCCCTGGCGTTTGAGCCACTGGAACACAAGGCCCGCAATGTAGATCGCGTAAGTCGGCGGTGTGTTGAACATCGAATCGTTTTCGGCAACGATCTTCCAGTCGAACGCGCTGGGCGTGACCGGCAACGAGCGCCCGAGCAGGTCGTCGCGCACGATGACGAGCGTGAGGCCAGACGGGCCGATATTCTTCTGCGCGCCGCCATACATCACACCGAACTTCGACACGTCCATCGGACGCGACAGAATGTGCGACGACACATCGGCCACGAGCGGCGCGTTCGGCACGCCGGCAGCGGCCAGATCGGGCGTCCAGAAATACTCCACGCCGTGAATGGTTTCGTTCGTGCAGATATGCACGTAAGCCGGATCCTTCGACAACTGCCACTCGTCAATCTTTGGCAGCCGGGTGAACTTGTCGGCTTCGGTGCTCGCGGCGATGTTGACGTCGCAATACTTGCGCGCTTCCTTCTGCGACTTGACCGACCACGAACCCGTGACGACGTAGTCCGCCGTGCGGCGCTCGCCTGCGCGTTCACCGCCCAGCAAGTTCATCGGGATGATGGCGTTCTCGGCAAGCGCCCCCCCCTGCATGAACAGGATCCGATAGTTGTCAGGCACGGCCAGCAACTCGCGCAGATCGGCCTGCGCCTGCGCCAGAATGCTCATGAACTCGCGGCCACGATGGCTCATCTCCATCACGCCCATGCCGGCCCCGTGCCAGTCGAGCATCTCCTCGGCTGCCTGCGAGAGGACTTCCGCAGGCAACGCCGCCGGACCGGCGGAAAAATTGAAAGCGCGCGTCATAATCGTTTTGCAACAGTAAAAGTGAAACGCAAGCCGGCGGAGACTACCCCGTGCGGCTTGCGTTTCACATCTGACGATCGTTCGATGGCGCGGCGACGGCAAGCACCCACTATACCGCCAGTTGACCATCGAGTGCGGCCAAGCGCGGCAATTACGGCGCAGGACGACTGCATTGCGGAAAATTCCGAGCAGAACCTGCCGATTTGCCCCATCAATGCAAAATGGCCGTTTGCGATCACTCGCAAACGGCCATTATCGGTCAATCCCGGCGGGACCTGCCGAAATTTACTTCTTGGCCGGCGCCTTCGGTGCCGACTTGGCTGCCGAAGCGATTTCCGAATCAGCTTGCTTGCTGGTCGCGTCGATCGATTGCGGCATGTACTTCTGCATCAGGCCGCCAACGACTTCCTGGCCAACCTGATCCTGCACCTTGATGTACTTCTGGCCAACCGGGCTCTTGTAGAACGCCGTCAGACCCTTGATTTCGTCGGTGGTGTAGTACTTGCCGTAAGCGTTGTACTGCGCTTGCACCGCGTCGTTCTTGAACGCGTCGGTCGTGAAGACCTTGCCAGCACCGTCGACCAGCTTCTGCACGGAGTTCTGTTGCAGCGTCGGCACGATGGACTGCTTCTGCGCGTCGGTCAACGTCTTGTTCTCGACCAGTTGGCGCTCCAGCACTTGCGGGGCCAGTTGCTTCGCCTGCTGCTGTGCGCCTTCGCCAATGGCGGTGACGAGCTTGTTCGAGTCGATGGCGTCGAGCAGATCCTTGATGGCTGCCTTCTTGTCCGCGTCGAGCGGGGCGCTCTGCTGAGCCATTGCCATTGCCGGGGCTGCGAGCAGCAGCCACATCCACTTCTTGACGTTGTGTTGCATAGTAATAGTCACTCCAAAGTTCGTCGCCTTCCGACGACGATAAATAGATGCATCCTCGCCTGGGCACTTCACTGCATCGGGCCAGATTCTACTGACTTTTCGGGGCAATGCACCGTAGATTACATCGCGTTACGCCAGTATTACTCCGTGACATCCGCTTCCGGCGCCTCATCATCGTCCTGAGCGTCGCCAATTTCGGCAACTTCGACGTCGGACTCGACGATGCGCTGCAGGCCTGAGAGCGTGGTGCCTTCATCCAGGCTGATCAGCGTCACCCCTTGCGTCGCCCGGCCCATTTCGCGAATCTCCGACACGCGCGTACGGATCAGCACCCCGCCAGTCGTGATCAGCATGATCTCGTCATCCGGCTCAACCAGCGTCGCCGCGACCACCCGGCCGTTGCGCTCGCTCGTCTGGATCGCAATCATACCCTTAGTGCCACGGCCATGGCGCGTATATTCGGTGATGGAAGTCCGCTTGCCGTAGCCGTTTTCGGTCGCCGTCAGCACCGACTGCTGTTCGTTCTCGGCGACCAGCAGCGCGATGACCGTTTGACCGTCTTCGAGCTGCATGCCGCGAACGCCGCGCGCCTCGCGCCCCATCGGACGCACATCGTTTTCGTCGAAACGCACGGCCTTGCCGCTGTCAGAGAACAACATGACGTCATGAGCGCCATCGGTGATGGCCGCGCCGATCAGCACGTCGCCGTCATCGAGATTCACAGCGATGATGCCCTTCTTGAGCGGGCGGCTGAAGGCCGCGAGCGGCGTCTTCTTGACCGTGCCCAAGCTCGTTGCCATGAACACGAAGCGATCTTCCGTGTACTCCTTGACCGGCAGCACCACGTTGATCTTCTCGCCGTCCTGCAACGGGAACATATTGACGATCGGACGCCCGCGCGAGTTCCGCGAACCCTGCGGCACTTCATAAACCTTGATCCAGTACACACGGCCGCGGTTCGAGAAGCACAGGATCGTGTCGTGGGTATTCGCGATGAACAGCGTGTCGATCCAGTCGTCGTCCTTCGTGGCCGCCGCCTGCTTGCCGCGCCCGCCACGTTTCTGCGCGCGGTACTCGGACAACGGCATCGACTTGATGTAACCCGAATGCGACAGCGTCACCACCATATCCTGCGGGGTGATCAGGTCTTCCGTGTCGAGTTCGGTGGCGTTGTGTTCGATGGTCGAGCGGCGGGCATCGCCGAACTCGGCACGAACCGCCGTCAGCTCTTCGCCGATGATCGCCGTCACACGCACCGGACGCGCCAGAATGTCGAGCAAATCGGCGATCTGGGCCATCACTTCCTTGTACTCGGAGACGATCTTGTCCTGCTCCAGACCGGTCAGGCGTTGCAGACGCATCTGCAAAATTTCCTGCGCCTGCGTCTCCGACAGGCGGTACATACCGTCGGCCTGCATGCCCACCGCGGCGTCGAGCCCGTCCGGGCGGAACGCCTCGCGGCCGCCCTGCGTTTCGCTCTCGGCACGCGCCAGCATTTCGCGCACTACCGACGAATCCCACGCCTGCTCCATCAACGCGGCCTTCGCGATCGGCGGCGTCGGCGCCGCCTTGATGATCGCGATGAAGTCATCGATGTTAGCGAGCGCTACCGCCAGACCCTCGAGCACATGGCCCCGCTCACGGGCACGGCGCAACTCGTAAATCGTGCGGCGAGTAATCACTTCGCGACGATGCGCGAGGAAGTGCACCAGCATTTCACGCAGGTTCAGCAACTTGGGCTGGCCGTCGACCAGCGCCACCATGTTCATGCCGAACGTGTCTTGCAGTTGCGTGTGCTTGTAGAGATTGTTGAGAACGACCTCGGGCACCTCACCGCGCTTGAGCTCGATCACGACGCGCATGCCGCTCTTGTCGGACTCGTCGCGAATATCGGAAATACCCTCAAGACGCTTCTCGTTGACCAGTTCCGCAATCCGCTCGAGCAGTGAGCGCTTATTAACCTGGTACGGCAACTCGTCGACGATGATCGCCACGCGCTGACCGCGATCGATATCTTCGAAGTGAGTCTTCGCTCGCATCACCACACGGCCACGGCCGGTGCGATAGCCTTCACGCACGCCGGAGATGCCGTAGATGATGCCGGCCGTCGGGAAGTCCGGTGCCGGGATGATCTCGATGAGTTCGTCGACGGTGGCATCCGGATTCTGGAGCAGATGCAGACAGGCTTCGACGACTTCGTTGAGGTTGTGAGGCGGAATATTCGTCGCCATGCCGACGGCAATACCCGACGAACCGTTGAGCAGCAGGTTCGGGATACGGGCCGGCAGAATGAGCGGCTCTTTCTCGCTGCCGTCGTAGTTCGGACCGAAGTCGACGGTTTCCTTGTCGATGTCCGCAAGCAGCTCATGGCCGATCTTGGCCATGCGCACTTCGGTGTATCGCATTGCCGCGGCGTTGTCGCCGTCGACCGACCCGAAGTTGCCCTGGCCGTCGACCAGCATGTAACGCAGCGAGAACGGCTGCGCCATACGAACGATGGTGTCGTATACAGAGGCGTCGCCGTGCGGGTGGTACTTACCGATGACGTCACCGACGATACGTGCCGATTTCTTGTACGCCCGGTTCCAGTCGTTGTTCAGCTCGTGCATGGCGAACAGCGCGCGGCGGTGAACGGGCTTCAGGCCGTCACGCACGTCCGGCAAAGCGCGGCCGACGATCACGCTCATGGCGTAATCGAGGTACGACCGCCGCATTTCTTCTTCGAGCGAAATCGGGAGAGTTTCTTTGGCGAACTGATCCATTATTCGTGTCTATCAAACCCTAATCGCGATAGGCGGCTGCCGGCGATATGATCCCCCGATTCTAACATGCCCGTCATAGGCATCCGAAACGAGCGTGATGCAATGCACAAGAGATGTCTTGCACGCCAAAATGTCAGACAACGTTGTGAAATGAAACGGTTGGCGAGGGGCCTCAAAAGGTGTTGCGCTCAAACCACAACTGCGCCACGACGGGCGGCAAACTTGGGGTTTTGCTCGCGGCTGGCGGAAGCGCTATGGCAAAATGCCGTGGCATAAGTTAGACATTATTCGAAGTGCATGGGTCATGCTTTCGCGCAGTTGCCGATGTTATACTTCGAGCGATGTAAGACTTTGGTTCCGTCGTCTAGGCTCGCAGTAAACCTGCGGTAATCTCATTTCGAGAGGAGAAATATGAATAAATTCGCTAAGCTCGCGATCGTTGCAGCTACCGCAGTGATGGCTGCTTCGGCTATGGCCCAAAACTACGTCCAGACCGCCCCGGGCCCGATCGCGGCCTCGAAACAAGCAGTCAACGACAACTGGGTGAACGGCAGCGGCGAGTGGGTTTGGAAGAACGGCTCGGACGAACTGTGCTGGCGCGATGCCTACTGGACCCCGGCCACGGCCAATGCCAAGTGCGATGGCTCGATCATCGCCCAGGCACCGGCTCCGGCACCGGCTCCGGTGGTTCCGGCAGCTCCGGTCTCGCAGAAGGTGACCTATCAGGCTGACGCCCTGTTCGATTTCGACAAGGCCATCCTGAAGCCGGAAGGCAAGGCTAAGCTCGACGACCTGGCCAGCAAGGTTCAGGCTCTGAACCTCGAAGTCGTGGTTGCCACGGGCTACACCGACCGTATCGGTTCGGACAAGTACAACGACCGTCTGTCGCTGCGCCGTGCTCAAGCTGTGAAGGCTTACCTGGTCAGCAAGGGCGTCGAAGCCAACCGCGTGTACACCGAAGGCAAGGGCAAGCGTAACCCGGTTACGACTGGTTGCAACCAGAAGAACCGCGGTCAGCTGATCAAGTGCCTGGCACCGGATCGTCGCGTGGAAGTCGAAGTCGTCGGCACGAACAAGTAATTCGGTTCACCGACTACGAAAAAACCCCGCCTCGGCGGGGTTTTTTTTCGTCCATCGCCAGGTAAGCCGGCAAAGACAAGCTGGCGAAGAACCCCGGTGTCAAAGCGCCGTCAGGCCTCACTACCCAGTTGCGGATACTGACGCTTCACCATGAATGACATCAGCGCCCTGACCGGACGGTCACGCCACCACGATCCAGTCTCCAGCGGTTTGAACATCATGCGCGTGGCCGCCTCCACCGGCATGTACTGCTTCATCACTTTGCCTGACATTGCAAGGAAGGCGTCCCAGGTCATCGTCTCGAACGGCGGCGGCGAGCGCCAGAAGTGATTGAGCGGCTCGAACGCGAAAGCAATGTCCTCGTCGCGCACCAACTCGCTGCGCGCCACCATGGTGCGCAGCCGGCTGATGACCCCGTGCTGCTCTATGGCGTTATACCGGTCGAACGTCTTGCGGAAATAGCGATAGTGCCCCACCTCTTCGTTGCTCAGCTTGTGCATCATCTGCTTGAGTTCCTCGACCGGCATGTAGGATTCGAGGCAGCGATAGACCATGGCCGTCTGCGTCTCCGTAACGCATCGGGACAGCGCTTCGAGCGCCAGCGATGGCCGCATGAACTGCACGTCGCAGCGCGGCTTGTAACGGGCCAGGAATGCGTCATAAGCGTTCGGCCAGTCGAACTCGGGCCAGACGCGTGCGATATAGTCCTTGGCAAGGCGCCCGTGCTCGACCTCTTCGGGCAGCCAGGTATCGCGCAGCCACGTTCTCATCTCCTCGTCGTCGCCATACATCTGGTTCAGGGTGGAGACGAACTCGGGGACGCTGGTCTCGATGAACGACACCGTGGCAAGAGAATAGAAGATGAACGCATTGGTTCGGACAGACGGCTCTGCTGCCATAACACACGCTCCTATCGACATAGGGAATCGAACATGTATCGCTCAGGCACGTACGCGTGACCGGGTGCGAGTGGACAGGCCAACCACGTCTTGTGCACTGCAACGCACGCACACCCAAGACGTCATGGCGCCCATCCGACATTTGAGACGTCACACGAAGGTCACCAAGGCATAGTATAGGAATTGGCAAAATATCGCAGCGCGGCAAACAATCGATGACAAATGCGTCGCAATTGCGGCTCGTTTGCGCGATGTTTGTCGCTGTTGCGCCAACTTCAACGCTGAGACGACATGACGCAACGCTACTGGTTGATGAAGTCCGAACCCGAAGAGGCGAGCATCGACGATCTCGCCAGCGCCAAGCACCAGACCCTGCCCTGGACCGGGGTGCGCAACTATCAGGCGCGAAACTTCATGCGCGACGACATGCAAATCGGCGACGGCGTGCTCTTCTACCATTCAAGCTGCGCCGTGCCGGGTATCGCCGGACTCGCGACGGTCGCCTCCACGCCGTATCCCGATCCCACGCAGTTCGACCCGAAGAGTCCCTATTTCGATCCCAAGTCGACGCCGGAATCTCCCCGTTGGTTGCTCGTCGACGTCAAACTCGATCGCAAGACGCGGCTCTTGCCGCTGACCGAAATGCGCGAGACCCCCGAACTCGATGGCATGCTCGTGCTCGCGCGCGGCAATCGCCTCTCGATCACCCCCGTTTCCCCCGAGCATTGGAAGTTCATCAGCAAGCACTTACTTAAGGAATGAAGGACGTGAGGCGCCCACCGGGAACAAAATGGGTGCGATAGCGTCTGTATAACGTTGCCGGTAAACGCATAGTGCGCACCCACTTGCCTTGTCATTGAGGTGAGGGTGATGTCACGAGGGCAGTACCGGTGATCGGTCAAACGTTCGCCGCTCAGACGCGAACCAACATGCGAAAAAGGACAAAACTATGCGCAAATCTCTCGCTGCTGCTCTTCTGATTGCCACCGCCGCCAACGCGGCCTACGCCCAGTCGGGTGACGACGCGAATCGTCAGGTCTCGGGCGTGTTGAGCCTGGAAGCGAATGCCACGAAGGAAGTCGAGCAGGACACCGTTCACATCACGATGTCTGCGCAGGAACAAGGCCCGGATGCGGCCACCGTGTCACGCAACCTCACGCAGAAGGCCAACAGCGCAATGTCGATCGCCAAGGGTCAGAATGGCGTGCAGGTTCAGACCGGCAACGTCTCGCTCTACCCGACGACCAACCGCGACGGCAAGATCACGGCGTGGCGCGGCCGTACCGAACTGCAAATGACGTCGAAGGATTTCGGCGCGGCTTCGCGTCTCGCAAGCCAGATCTCGAATCAGATGCAGATGGACGGCGTGTCGTTCTCGCTCTCGCGTGAAGCGCAGGAGAAGACGCAGGCCGAGCTGACCAATCAGGCCATTCAGGCGTTCCGCGACCAGGCGCAGAGCAACGCGAAGGCGTTCGGCTACAGCGGCTACACGATCCGTCAGGTGCAGGTCGGCTCCAATTCGCCGATGATGCCGCGTCCGTACGCGATGAAGGCCCTGGCCATGAGCCCCACCGCCGACGCCGCGCCCCCGATGCAACTCGAAGGCGGCAAGACGCAAGTGACCGTCACGGTCTCGGGCTCCGTGCAGATGAAGTAAGACGTGTCCGCCCGCCGGTCGTCACTCGCACGCGCCGGCCATCGCACCAACGAAAATGCCGCCCCAACCGAGGGCGGCATTTTCATGTCTGCGAACCAACCGCGCAGGCGCGACACCGTGCCGCGTCGCCACCTGCGACAACATGCCGCAAGCCGCTTATTTGAAGCGATCGCGCAGCAGGTTCTTCTGCACCTTGCCCATCGTGTTGCGCGGCAATTCCGCGACGACATGCACGCGCTTGGGCACCTTGAAGTTGGCGATGCGTTGCTTGAGCGCGTCGATGACGGCTCGCTCATCCGGCGCCGGCACACCGTCACGCGGCACGATCACCGCCACCACAGCCTCGCCGAAGTCCGGATGCGGCACACCGATGACGGCCGACTCGGCCACACCGTCCATCTCGTCGATGAAGCCCTCGATCTCCTTCGGATAGACGTTGTACCCGCCGGAGATGATGAGATCCTTCGAGCGGCCGACGATATGCAAGTAGCCGTCCTCATCGAACTTGCCGACGTCCCCCGTCTTGAAGAAGCCGTCGCCTGTGAATTCCTCTGCGGTCTTCTCCGGCATGCGCCAGTACCCGGCAAACACGTTCGGCCCCTTGACCTGAATGTGGCCGATGTTGCCTTGCGGGCTCGGCTGGCCGTCGTCATCGACCACGCGCACCGTCACCTCCGGCAGCGGCACCCCGACGGTGCCCGCACGGCGTACGCGCGCGGCGTCGCCGTGATACGGATTCGAGACGAGCATGATCGTCTCGGACATGCCGTAGCGCTCCAGAATCGTATGGCCCGTGCGTTCCTGAAAAGCGTCGAACGTCTCGCGCAGCAGCGGCGCCGAGCCCGAGATGAACAGACGCACGTTGCGACACGCTTCACGAGTGAGGCCCGGCTCAGCCAGCAGTCGGACGTAATACGTCGGCACGCCCATAAACACCGTGGCACGCGTGAGTTGATGCAGCACTTCGCGCGCATCGAACTTCGTCAGCCAGATCATCTTGCTGCCCGAGTACAAGGCCGCATGGCTTGCGACGAATAGCCCGTGTACGTGGAAAATCGGCAGCGCGTGCAGCAGCACATCGCCGCCTTCGCGCTCCCCCCAGCCCCAGAACGTATGCAGCACCCGCGTATTGCTCGCGAGGTTGCCGTGCGAGAGCATGGCCCCCTTGCTGCGGCCCGTGGTGCCCGAGGTATAGAGAATGGCGGCGAGGTCGTCGGGCGAGCGCGGCACCGTCTCGAAGGTATCGCCGAACCACGCCGCGCGCTCCAGCAGTGAGCCGGTGCGATCGTCACCCAGGGTGTAGACGTGCTTCGCGCCGTTCGTGAACGCAATCTTCGAGATCCAGCCGAAATTCGCCGGGCTGCACACGACCACGTCCGGCTCGGCGTTCTCGACGAAGTAAGCGATTTCGGCTTCGCGATACGCCGTGTTGAGCGGCAGATAGACGAAGCCCGCACGCAGGGTGGCGAGGTACAGCAACAGCGCTTCGGGCGACTTCTCGACCTGCACGGCGATACGCGCGCCGGGCGCCAGATCGAGGCTCGCGAGCAGGTTCGCAATGCGTGCGCTCGCGTGTTCGAGATCGTCCCAACTGTAGTAAAGCCCTTCGGGCGTTTCGATCGCGCACGCCGATTTGTCGGCGGGAAAACGTTCGGCAAAGAGTCGGTAGAGGTTGGCGTCTTGCGTCATAAACAGAACCGGGTTCGGAACAGTGAATACGTCGATGCGTCGATGCGTCGATACGTCGATGAAATCGAATCAGGCAGAGGGCGTGGACACTCAGCGCCCCCGAAAATCGGGTGGCCGCTTCTCCAGGAATGCCGTCACCCCTTCGCGATGATCGTGCGAGTCCCAATACGAGAAGGCCTTCTGCCACTCAGCCTCGGACAACGGCGGTACCGTCGGTGCCAGCCGGGCAATCAGCCATTTGTTCAATTGCGCGGCGAGCGGCGCGCCGGCGGCGAGGCGTCGAGCGCAAGTGTAGCCCGCTTCTTCCACTTCATCGTCTGCGACCACACGCGTGAGCAGCCCTTTCTCACGGGCTTCCGCCGCGCCGAAGACCCGCCCTTCGAGCAGAATTTCGAGCGTGGCCGCGCGTCCCGCCAGGGCAAGCACGCCGCGCAACTCGCCCGGGGCCATCGGGAAACCGAGCTTGTTGATCGGCACGCCGAACCGCGCGCCCTCCCCGGCGATGCGCAGATCGCAGTGGGCCGCGATCTCCAGACCGCCGCCCACGCATACGCCCTCGATCAGCGCGACGCTCGGATGCCGGCAACGCGCCAGCGCTTCGAGCGTCGGCCCGATCACCTCGCCGTGGTAGCGACGCAGCGTATCGTAGCTGCCGCGCTCGAGCGGAAACTCCTCGATGTCGGCGCCGGCCGCGAAGTTGCCCTGCGCGCCGCGAATGACGATGACGCGCACGCGGGCGTCCTCATCGAGCGCCTGCAAATGCGCACGCAGCGCGCGCCACATCGCCACCGAAATGGCGTTGAGCTTGCCGGGATTCGATAGCGTCAGTGTGACCCATCCCTCGTCAAGCGAACTGTCGTCGCGAAGCACTTCACTCACACGTGTCTCCATGATGTTGATGGGCGTTCGCCGCCTATGCCCGCGTCGTTCGGGGGGCTCAGAGCAGGCGCGAAACGGCGCGTCCGAGCGCCGGTTCGCCGTCGATCAGGCGTTGCAGATTGGCGTCTAGTTCGTCGGGCTCGTAGAGATAGTTGACCATCATGCCGCACGACTGCTTCGCGCCCTTCTTCGAGAGATCGGCGTGCCAGTTGATACGCTCCACGCGCGCGCCGTTGCCCAAATGGAATCGGGCGACCGGATCGCGCGGCTGTCCGCGCACGGTTTCTCGCGCCAGATAGTGTGCGGCCAGCGCCTCGCCAAGGCTGCGTTGCAGCGCCTGCTCGCTTTTACGCTCGGGCGACGTTTGCAGCCACGCCACCATCTGCGCTCCCGAAATCTGCGACGCCAGCGCCGCTTCCTGCCCTACCTCCTGCCCCACCTCCTGCACCACCTCCTGCGCCACCTCCTGCGCCACCCGCTTCATCCGCTTCGGACCGAGTGCCTCGGCGAGCGCTTGCGGCGACAGTTGCCTGAGCCAATCGGTGAAACCGGGGATGGGCGAGAGCGTCGCGAAATTGTGCAACTTCGGGAAATCGACTTGCAGTTCGTCGATCACGCGCTTGAGCAGGAAGTTGCCGAAGCTCACGCCACGCAGTCCCGGCTGCGTGTTCGAGATCGAGTAGAAGATGGCCCAGCGAATGCGGCGCAAGTCCTCCAGCGGCGCCTTTTCGTCGAGCAGCGAGTGAACGTCGGCCGCCATGTCGGGGACGAAGGCCACCTCGACGAAGATCAACGGCTCGCGCGGCATGCGCGGATGGAAGAACGCGTAGCACCGGCGGTCGGAATCGAGCCGGTTGCGCAAGTCGGCCCACGAGGAAATCTCGTGCACCGCCTCGTAACGCATGAGCTTTTCGAGCAGCGACGCGGGCGAATCCCACGTAATCGGATGCAGTTCCAGCAGGCCGACATCGAACCACGTCGAGAAGAGACTGCCGAGATCGTCTTCGAGCGCCGCCAGACCGGGCAGCGCCGCACGATGGTCCAGCATGTCCGCGCGCCAGCGCACGAGGAACGGCAGTCCGTCGGGCAGCGCGTTAAAGCGTTTGAGAAATCGCACGCGCGCGCTGCCCAGCGCGCCTGCCAAGCCACCACTGCCAGCACGTTTGGCACTGGCGCCGTCGCCGTCCTTGCCCGCTTCGGCGAGCGCATTGCCGTCGCTCGCGCAGATATCGGCAACGACCGTGAGCAGCGCCAGTTGCTCTTCGCGCGACGCCGCACTGTAACGCGTCATGAAGTCGCGCGCTGCCTCGTTGGCGGCAGAGTCCGTCAGACGCGCCGACAGGCACTGCGTCAACTGCCGACGCAGCGCACTCTGCGCACGTGGCGAGAGCTTCGCGGGGACCGCCTTGCCGTCTGCCTCATCGACTTTGCCGCCTTTGCCGCCTTTGCCGACTTTGCCGTCCCGGCCATCCTTCGGTCCACCGCCCTGCCCGCCCGCCTTGCCCGCACTGCGGCCGAACCACTGCCCCAGCCGCTCCCCCAGCGAGGGCTTCGGCGACGGTACCGGTGCACTGACGTCGGCCACGCTCTCGGGCGCGCGGCGCCCGGGCGAGGCAGACGACAGGGATGCCGACGCCCCCGAAGGTGCAGACGACTCAGACGACCCCAGCGATACGGGAACGGACATGGCTGACATGATCGGCTCATCCTTCATGGCTTCCTCTCTCATGGCTTTCATTCAATACGCTAGTGCGGAAAACACAAACAAAACCGAGGCGGCGCGCCCGTCGGCCATCGTTGCCCGCACGTCCCCCATCCTCCTCATCCCATCAGTTGGTCTGGCAGCCACAGCGACAGCCCGGGCAGCAGGCAGATGAGAACGACGGCCACCACCATCAGCGCCACGAACGGCATCACGCCCCAGACGATGTCGCGCAACGCGATATCGGGCGCCGTGTTCTTGATGACGAAGATGTTGAGCCCCACCGGCGGATGGATCAACCCCAGTTCCATGACAATCGTCATGACCACGCCGAACCACACCAGATCGAAACCCGCGGCCCGCAGCGGCGGCAGGATGATCGGCGCCGTCATCAGAATGATGCTCACCGGCGGCAGGAAGAAGCCCAGCACGACGACCATCAGCAAGATGGCGGCCAGCAGCACCCAGCGCGACAGATGCAGCCCCACGATCCACTGCGCGGCCGACTGGCTGATGTGCAGATAGCTCATCACGTAGGAGTAGAGCAGCGACATGCCGATGATGAACATGAGCATGGTCGACTCGCGCAACGTGCCGGTGAGAATCGGGGCGAGCTGGCGCGGCTTCCACATCCGGTAGATCACGGCAATGAGCGCGAGCGCCAGCAAGCCGCCAAGGCCGGCCGTTTCCGACGGCGTGGCGTAGCCGCCGTAGAGCGCCGCCATGACACCGATGAGCAGCGTCACGAACGGCAGCACGCGTGGCAGCAGCGCCAGCTTCTCGCGCATCGTGGCCGGCGGCTCGCTCGGAAACGGCGACGGCGTGCCATCGCGGGCGAGCGCCAGTTGTGCGCGCGCGTACTCCTTCCGATAACGCCACGCCGCGTAGCAGGAGAACAGCCCCACGAGCAACAGCGCAGGCACGATCCCGGCGAGGAACAGACGCCCGAGCGACTGCTCTGCGGCCACCGCGTACAGGATCATCGTGATCGACGGCGGAAGCAGAATGCCCAGCGTGCCGCCCGCGGCAATGATCCCGGCGGCGAACCCCGGCGAATAGCCGCGTTGACGCATCTCCGGAATCCCCGCGCTGCCGATGGCAGAACACGTTGCCGGGCTCGACCCGGCCATCGCCGCGAACAGCCCGCATGCGAAGACATTGGCGATGCCAAGACCGCCCGGAATCCGTCGCATCCACGCGTGCAACGCCAGATACAGGTCCTGCCCCGCGCGTGACTTGCCGATGGCCGCGCCCTTCAGAATGAAAAGCGGGATCGACAGCAGCGTAATGCTGGCCATCTCCTCGTAGACGTTTTGCGTGATGGTGTCGAGCGACGACGCGGGCATGAAGCCGAACATGAACGCCACCGCCACGGCCCCGAGCGCGAACGCAATGGGCATGCCCGAGAACATGGCGACGAGCGTTGCGCCGCCATACAGCAATCCGATACCGAGTTCGCTCATGCGTGTCCCCCCGTGCGATCCGACGCGAGCGGTGTGCCCCGGCCCGGCGTTTGCCCCATCTCACAAGTCCCAATCGCCACTTGCAGCAGCAGTTGCACCGTCAGCAAGGTCATGCCGAAGGCCATCAGCCCATAGGGAATCGACAGCGGCGGCCCCCATGTCGAGCTGCTCGTCTGGCCGTCTGTATAGGCTTCCCAGAACAGCGTCCACGATTTCCAGGCGAAGAAGCCACAGAACGCGAACGTGACGATGTCCACGAGCCATCGACGCACCCGGTTCACGCGCGGCGAGAGCAACGTCGTGACCGCTTCGATGCCGATGTGCCCGCGCAGGTGCTGCACGTGCGCGGCAGACACGAAGGTCGCGCCGACCAGCAGGAACACCGCAGCCTCGTCCTGCCAGTCGGTGGCAAGCTTGAGCACGTGCCGCGCGAACACGCTGTAACTCAGCACCAGCGCCGCGCCGACCAGCGCCAGCATGCACACGATCATGAGCAGGCGGCTCACGCCCTGCAACAGGGCGTCGAGCCGCCGCAGCACGCGAGTGCGCGCCACCGCGGGCTCTGCGCTCACGGTGGCCCCGCTCATGCAGACACCTTCTCGGCGAGCGCGAGCAATTTCGCGCACGTGTCCGACTTGCTCGCGTAGTCCTTCCACGCGGTGCGCCGTGCAATGTCGCGCCACTTCGTCACCGTCACCTCGTCGAGGTCGTAGACCTTCGCACCGGCCTTGGTGTACACGCTGGCGATCTGCGCATCGTCGGCCCTGGCCGCTTGCATGCCGAACGACTCCAGTTCCGCCCCGACTTGCAGAATCGCCTGCTGTTGATCTTTCGGCAGTTTGTCGAAGATCGGCTTGGACATGAGCAGCGGCTCGAGCATGAACCAGTACGACTTGTTGCGTCCCGTGGTCAGATGCTTCGAGACCTCTTCGAGACGGAACGACATCAGGCTGGTCGACGACGTCATCGCCGCGTCCATCGCGCCAGTCTGCATCGCGGCGTAGAGTTCGTTCGACGGCAACGAGATGACGGCCGCACCGGCCTCCTTGAGCATCATGTCCATCTCGCGGCTGCCGCCGCGCACCTTGAGGCCCCTGGCGTCTTCGGGCGTCACCAGCGGCTTGGAACGGCTCGCGACACCCCCCGCCTGCCAGACCCAGCTCACGATCACGATGTTCTTCTCGGCGAGCACGTCCGTGATGACCTTGCCGATCTCGCCGTTGCGCCAGGCGGCGCCCTGTGCGTAGGACGTCACGAGTCCCGGCATCAGACCGATGTTGAGTTCGCGCACCTCTCCGCCCGCATAAGGCAGCGGATAGAGCGACAGATCGAGTGCCCCGCGGCGCAGCGCCGAGAACTGCGCATTGGTCTTCATGAGCGAGCTGCCCGGGTAGACCTGAAACTTGAGCGCGCCGTTGGTGCGTTTCTCGACGTCCTGCGCGAACTTGCGGCATAGCCGGTCGCGGAAATCGCCCTCGGTGAGGGTGCCGCCGGGGAACTGATGGGAAATTTTGAGGGGGCCGGTTTGCGCGAATGCGCTGCCCCACGGGCTGGCCAGACCACCGGTCACGAGTGCCGAGGCGGCACCGAGCATGAGTTGCCGCCGCAGCGGGGAAAGGGTTGTCTCCATGGCGTCTCCTGTGACTTCTGTCAGTGATGAACCAGCGAAGCCCGGTGCCTGACATTGCCCGGCACGCGTCGAAGACACGCCCCGGGTGCACCGCCGGTTCGCCGGCACTGCATGTACGGATGACTGCTTTGTTTTTGGGTATTTCGAGTGCGCGAGTTGCCGCTCTCGGAATGAAATCGTATAGTTAATCTATCGCGGTGTATACAAAATGGCCGCGCAAAAAATACATTTTCGGCGTTAACCCCGATCTTCAACGCGGGGTTCACGCGTTACTTTGGCAACGATGTCCCCCACGTCAGCCCGTTTGACGGGATCGAAACACGACCGAGCGAGAGCGTCATGACCGTAAAACCGAAGCGTTCGGAAGCACTGCGCCAGGCGATCGAAGAGAAGATAGCCGTGGGCGATTACCCGCCCGGCATGCGGCTCGACGAGGTCGAACTGGCGAGCGCATTCGGCGTGTCGCGCACACCGCTGCGAGAGGCATTGATTCAGTTGGCGTCGTCCGGCGTGATCGAGATACGGCCTCGGCGAGGTGCCGTGGTCGCGCAGATCGATCCGCAGCGACTATGCGAGATGTTCGAGGTGATGGCGGAACTGGAGTCGATGTGCGGACGGCTGGCCGCGCGCCGCATCACCGAAGACGAACTGGCGGCGTTGCGCGAGACACACGAAGCGAGCCGGGCGGCGGCCGAGGCCCGGGACATCGACACGTATTACGAAGTCAACGCGCACTTCCATGCGTTGATCTATCAGGCCAGTCACAACGCCTACTTACAGGAAACGGCGCTGCAACTGCATCGGCGCCTGCGCGTCTATCGTCGTTTGCAACTGCGTGTGCGCGACCGGCCGAACCAGTCGTTCTCAGAGCACGACGCCGTGTTTCGCGCCATCGAGGCGGGCGACGCCGAGGCAGCATCGGAACGCCTTCGCGCTCACGTCACCGTCCAGGGCGAACGCTTCGCCGATCTGATGGCGTCATTGCGAGCGCTGGAGCGACGTGCCGGATGAACGGCCGGTCTTCGCCTGCGGGCGTTAATACGCAGAACGACGGCGTTGCTGCTCGGCGTCACCGGGCAGCGCTCCGTCAATGGCGCGCTTGATCGGCCAAACGGCCCGCCCGGTATTGTTCGATGCCTGATCGAACCCGATATATGCCGCGTTTTCCGCCTTCAGATCCACCATCATTTGCTTGACCGCCGCCCACTGCGCGACGCGTTCTCGCCGTTTCGTTCGCGCGGCCACGCATTGCATCGAACGGCATACCACCACGAACACGCCCAATGCGAAAGCCTCCAGGGTGCCAGCAACTCCGACTCACGGAGTTTCCAGAGATGTTTGGGGGGCCTTACGGTATCCAACCGAGCGGGACACGCCTTCGGCGGATGCAACAAATCTTCCGCATTGGGCTATGGGAGGCTTCAAAAACAAAACGGGGCCGCCAGTTTTAGTGGCAGCCCCGTCGGTGATTCGGTCGGTAGTCGGTCGCTCAGAACCGTCGCGGTCTTGAATCCGAGCGACGGCAGCGTTAGCGCGAGTCCTCAGCCATGAGCGGCGCGAACATCGCGCGGGCGGCGATACGACCACACGAGCAGGATGACGCCCGCCACGACCATCGGCAGCGACAGCCATTGGCCCATCGACAGACCGAATGAGAGCAAACCGAGGAACGCGTCGGGCTCGCGCGTGAATTCTGCGAGGAAGCGGAACGCGCCATAGCCGATCAGGAACATGGCGGACACCGCCCCGACCGGACGCGCGCGGCGCGAGAAGAACCAAAGCAGCAGGAACAACGCCACGCCTTCGAGCGCGACTTCGAACAACTGCGATGGATAACGCGGCAGTCCGTGGAACTGGGCGAACACCGCCGCCATCGCCTGATCGGCCATGGCTTGCGGATGCGCAAACACCCACTGCGCGTCTTCGGCGGCGGCTTGCGGGAACAGCATGGCAAAGCGCGAATCGGGCGACGTCACGCGGCCCCACAGCTCACCGTTGATGAAATTGCCCAGACGGCCGGCGGCGAGTCCCAGCGGAATCATCGGCGCGATGAGATCGGTGCCTTCGAGCAGCGGATGGCCACGACGGCGCGAGAACAACCACATGGCGACGAGCACGCCGAGGAAGCCGCCGTGAAACGACATGCCGCCCTCCCACACCTTGAAGATGTCGAGCGGATTCGCCAGATAGAACGACAGCTTGTAGAAGACCACATAGCCAAGGCGTCCGCCGAGAATCACGCCGAGCACGCCGTAAAACAGCATGTCGTCGAGATCCTGCGCCTTCCAGCCTTGCGCCGCGATGGAAGGCTGACGCACGCGCAGCCGCCCCACGAGCAGGAACAGGATGAAGCCGACCAGATACATCAGGCCGTACCAGCGGATGGCGAGCGGGCCGAGATGAATCGCGACCGGGTCGAATTGAGGATGAATCAGCATGGATCAGAAGAATCGATTCGTGAACAAAAGTTCCATCAGCGCGCAAACGACACGAGGCGGCACGCTCAACGCGAAACCGTGCCGTCATCGGCTGCCACCGTGCGACACACCGGACATCGCCCCTCATCGGAGGCACCCCGGCGTGCATTGGGATGGGCAGCACGATACCACGAGCGCCCCCGCTCGCGGCAGGCTAACGCAAGGCCCGCGCATGCAGACAATATCGAACCATCATGAACCGCTGCCGGCACCCGCGAACCCTCAGGTCGAGAGCGTCGCCCCCGGCGGCGTATGCGCCACGCCCCGTGCCGTTTCGAGAAAGCCTTCGAGCACCGGTGTGACTTCGGCCGTACGCCAGAGCAACCCTGTCTCGATCAACGTGCTGGTTTCGCGCAGCGCACGGTAGGTCACGCCGGTGCGTCGCAGATGGCAGAGCGACTGCGGCACCAGCGCTACCCCCATGCCCGCCGACACCAGACTCACGATGGTCTGCATCTGAATCGCTTCCTGCCCCACGCGCGGCGTGAGGCCAAGCGCGGCGTAGCATCCCATGATGATGTCGTAGAACGCCGGTGCCACGCGACGCGGGAAGATGACGAGCGGCTCGTCGGCAAAGTCCGCCAGACTCACGGCCTCGCCCGGCTGACCGGACCGGGCGTCGGCAGCGTGGCCCTCGGCGCCGGCATCCCCGCGCCCGGCGGGTAGCGCCAGCATCAGCGGCTCGCGAACGATCGGCAGATAGGAGAGTTCGTTGGCGTAACGCGCGGGCACTGGCGGAATGAAGAGGCCCGCATCGATGCGACCGTCCATGAGCGCTTCGACCTGCACGTCGCTCGTCGCTTCGAGCAGTTGCAGGCGCACCCGTGGGTAACGCTCGCCGAACTGGCGCAACAGGGGCGGCAGAATGCCGTAGTCCGCCGTCGAGACGAACCCCAGCGAGAGCGTTCCCACTTCGCCGTGCGCCAGTCCTTGCGCGAGCGCGGGCAGCGCATCGGCGTCGGCCAGAATGCGCCGCACCTCGGGCAGCAATTGACGACCCACTGCCGTCAACTCCACGGACCGGTTGGTCCGTACGAACAGCGGCGCACCCAGCGACGCCTCCAATGCCCGGATCTGCTGCGAAAGCGGTGGCTGCGTCATCGACAGACGCTGCGCGGCGCGTCCGAAATGACGCTCTTCGGCCACCGCGACGAAGTACCTGAACTGACGGAGATCCATGATATTTTTTTCGACCCAATCCGAGTTGAATAATATATTTGACAAGCATCTAAGGAAAGACGAATCTTGACGTCCGGCCGACACTGGCACGACTCGTGGCGTTGGCGGCTTTGCCCGCAGACATCCGATCCCGCCCGACTTCAGTCAAAACAAAGCCTGACGGCCCCGAATTTCGTTCATCCCACAAGCACAGCGATTCAGAGACGACCATGCCTCAATACCGTTCCCGCACCTCCACTCACGGCCGCAACATGGCCGGTGCCCGCGCCCTGTGGCGTGCCACCGGCATGACCGACGAGGACTTCGGCAAGCCGATCATCGCCGTGGTGAACTCCTTCACGCAGTTCGTGCCGGGTCACGTGCACCTGCGCGATCTGGGCGCCGTCGTGGCCAAGGAGATCGAGGCGGCTGGCGGTGTGGCCAAGGAATTCAACACCATCGCCGTGGACGACGGCATCGCCATGGGTCACGGCGGCATGCTGTACTCGCTGCCGTCGCGCGAGCTGATCGCCGACTCGGTGGAGTACATGGTCAACGCGCACTGCGCCGACGCCATGGTCTGCATTTCCAACTGCGACAAGATCACCCCGGGCATGCTCATGGCCGCCATGCGCCTGAACATTCCGGTCGTGTTCGTCTCGGGCGGTCCGATGGAAGCGGGCAAGGTCAAGTCGGGTGACGGTCAGGTGATCGCCAAGATCGACCTGATCGACGCCATGATCAAGGCGGCCGACCCGAAGGTGAGCGACGCCGAAGTCGCGGAAATCGAGCGCAGCGCCTGCCCGACGTGCGGCTCGTGCTCGGGCATGTTCACCGCCAATTCGATGAACTGCCTGACCGAAGCCATCGGTCTCGCACTGCCGGGCAACGGCACCATCGTGGCCACGCACGCCTGGCGTCGCGGGCTGTTCGAGCAAGCCGGCCGTCTCGTGGTCGACCTGTGCCGTCGCTACTATCAGGAAGACGACGCCTCGGTGCTGCCGCGCAACATCGCCACCAAGGCAGCCTTCGAGAACGCCATGACACTCGACGTCGCCATGGGCGGCTCGACCAACACCGTTCTGCACTTGCTGGCCGCCGCACAGGAAGCCGGTGTCGACTTCAAGATGGCCGACATCGACCGCATCTCGCGCAAAGTGCCGTGCCTGTGCAAGGCCGCGCCGGCGACCGACAAGTACCACATCGAAGACGTGCACCGTGCGGGCGGCATCATCGGCATTCTGGGTGAGCTCGCGCGCGGCGGCCTGCTCGACACCTCGTGCGGCAACGTGCACAGCGGCACGCTCGGCAACGCCATTGCCAAGTGGGACGTGGCAGGCGGTGCCGACGACAAGGCCCACACCTTCTACAGCGCCGCCCCCGGCGGTGTGCCCACGACCGTCGCGTTCAGCCAGTCGTCGACCTACGCGTCGCTCGATCTGAATCGCGAGACCGGTTGCATCCGCGACATGGAACACGCCTACACGAAGGACGGCGGTCTGGCCGTGCTTTATGGCAACCTCGCCGAGAAGGGCTGCATCGTGAAGACGGCAGGCGTGGACGAGTCGCAGTGGGTCTTCACGGGCCGTGCGCGCGTGTATGAAAGCCAGGACGATGCCGTCGAAGGCATTCTCGGCGACAAGGTGCAGCCGGGCGACGTGGTCGTGATCCGCTACGAAGGCCCGAAGGGCGGCCCGGGCATGCAGGAAATGCTGTACCCGACGTCGTACCTGAAGTCGAAGGGTCTGGGCAAGACGTGCGCCCTGTTCACCGATGGCCGCTTCTCGGGCGGTTCTTCGGGTCTGGTGATCGGCCACGCCTCGCCGGAAGCGGCAGAGGGCGGCACCATCGGTCTGGTGGAAGACGGTGACGTGATCGAGATCGACATCACCCAGCGCAAGATGCATCTGGCCGTGTCCGACGAGGAACTGGCCCGCCGTCGTGCCGCCATGGAAGCCCGTGGCGACAAGGCATGGCAGCCGGAGAACCGTGAGCGCGTGGTTTCGCAGGCGCTGCAAGCGTACGCGGCCCTGGCCACCTCGGCCGATCGCGGCGCCGTGCGCGACCTGTCGCAATTGAAGCCGGGCAAGCGCGGCTGATCCTGCGTTTCGACTGCGGACAGCGACTTGTCTGCACGGGAGCGGCGGCACGCAAGGCGGGATGACCGGCCGCTCCCGCGCAGGATTCGCAGGCAACGCCGCCGTGCCGCAGCAATGACATTGGGTGACGTGGCCGGATTTGCGCCATGCCACCGGCATGACAGCGTGATACAACAACGTTTGTGCACAACGCTGCGGTAGCCAGTGGCGTGGCACATCCCCACAGGAGACCGTCATGGCATTCAACCGTCGTTCGCGAAATATCACGCAAGGCGTGGCACGCTCGCCCAACCGCTCGATGTACTACGCGCTGGGCTACAAGGAAGAAGACTTCGACAACCCGATGATCGGCGTGGCCAACGGCCATTCGACGATCACCCCGTGCAACGCGGGGCTGCAACGTCTCACCGATGCGGCTGTCGACGCTATCAAGACCCATCAGGCCAATCCCCAGACGTTCGGCACCCCGACCATTTCCGACGGCATGTCGATGGGCACGGAGGGCATGAAGTACTCGCTCGTCTCGCGCGAAGTCATTGCCGACTGTATCGAGACCGCCGTGCAGGGGCAGTGGATGGACGGCGTGGTCGTGATCGGCGGCTGCGACAAGAACATGCCGGGCGGCATGATCGCGCTGGCGCGCATCAATGTGCCGGGCATCTATGTCTACGGCGGCACCATCAAGCCGGGTAACTGGAAGGGCAAGGATCTCACCATCGTCTCGTCGTTCGAGGCCGTGGGCGAATTCACGGCCGGTCGCATGACCGAGGCCGATTTCAAGGGCATCGAGAAGAACGCCTGTCCGTCGACCGGCTCCTGCGGCGGCATGTACACGGCCAACACGATGAGTTCGTCGTTCGAGGCGCTGGGCATGTCGTTGCTGTATTCGTCGACGATGGCCAACCCCGATCAGGAGAAGGTCGACTCCGCCGCCGAGTCGGCGCGAGTGCTGATCGAAGCCGTCAAGAAAGACATCAAGCCGCGCGACATCATCACGCGCAAGTCCATCGAGAACGCCGTGGCACTCATCATGGCCACGGGCGGCTCCACCAACGCCGTGCTGCACTATCTCGCCATCGCGCACGCCGCTGACGTCGAATGGAACATCGAGGACTTCGAACGCATTCGTGCGCGCGTGCCGGTCATCTGCGATCTGAAGCCGTCCGGCCAGTATGTGGCGACCGATTTGCACAAGGCCGGCGGCATTCCGCAAGTGCTGAAGATTCTGCTCGACGCGGGCCTGCTGCACGGCGATTGCCTGACGATCACCGGCCGCACCCTCGCCGAAGAACTGAAAGACGTGCCCTCGGTGCCGCGCGCCGACCAGCAGGTGATCTTCCCTATCGAGCGCGCACTGTACAAGGAAGGCCATCTCGCGATCCTCAAGGGCAATCTGGCCGAAGACGGCGCCGTCGCCAAGATCACCGGCCTGAAGAATCCGGTCATCACCGGCCCGGCGCGCGTATTCGACGACGAGCAAAGCGCCATGGACGCGATCCTCGGCGACAAGATCCAGTCGGGCGACATCCTCGTGCTGCGCTATCTCGGCCCGAAGGGGGGGCCCGGCATGCCGGAGATGCTCGCGCCGACCTCGGCGATCATCGGCAAGGGCCTCGGCGAGACGGTCGGCTTCATCACCGACGGCCGGTTCTCGGGCGGCACGTGGGGCATGGTGGTCGGCCACGTTGCGCCGGAAGCGTTCGTGGGCGGCACCATCGCACTCGTGCACGAAGGCGACTCGATCACCATCGACGCCCACAAGCTGCTGCTGCAACTGAACGTGCCGGACGATGAACTCGCGCGGCGTCGCGCCGCCTGGAAGGCTCCCGCACCGCGTTACACGCGAGGGGTACTGGCGAAGTACGCGGCGCTCGCCCAGCCTGCCAACAAGGGCGGCGCTACCGGCTGATTGCGGCTGATACCAACTGACACCGGGCGCATTGCGCACGACGGCACGTCTTGCCCGCATGGCAGACGTGCCGTTTTTCATACGTGGCTCACGAACGAGGAACGCGCTACAATCCGCGCATCCGGGCGGGTGATCGTGCCGGGCACAGGGTGTCTCGTCGCTGGACGCCGCTGCGATGCCGCCAAGTGCCTCCGATCACCTCCAAGCACCATTACGCATTTTCACTGACGTGAAGCGTTCTATGCCGCTTAAGCCGACAGCATCGGCCCGCCCGAGGCCGTGGAAACTCCGCGCGACATACGCGACATACTTTTCGGCGCTCGCCCTGAGCCTGCCTTTGCAGGGATGTGCGCTGCACGGCGCCCCCTCCCGCGAGATCTTCGGCGCATACTTTCCCCTCTGGCTTCTGGGCGGCGTCATCGGCCTGTTCGCCGCGTTGCTCGCGCATCGCATCATCGTCGCGATGCGGTGGGCGCAAGTCGTGCCCCTCCAGCTTTGCGTCTGTCTGTCGATCGGCATCTCCGTGGCGGTACTCGTCTGGCTCGCGGGAACAGGACAGCTCCTATGAAAATGGCCGGCAAAAGCACAGCGCCGCTCAAAGGGCGCCTCATCGCGGGGGCGATCATTCTGGTCGGCGTCATCGTCGCGTGCTACGCGTACTACCGCTCGTCGCAATTCCCTTCGACCGACGATGCGTCCATCGATGCCGACGTTGTCCACATCGCGACACCCGTTGGCGGACGCATCGTCAGGCTTGCCGTGCAGGAGAACCAGCGAGTCGCCAAGGGCGACGTGCTGTACGAAATCGATCCCGTGCCCTATCGCCTTGTGCTCGCTCAGGCCAAAGCCGATCTCGAACTGGCACGCGCCTCGCTCGACACCCGGCAGAAGACCATCTACAACGAGCAGGCCAACGCGTCGATTGCCGACGATCAGACCAGCAAATCGATACACAACTATGCGCTGGCGACCCGCAATGTCGAACGACTCGCACCGCTCGCCGCCAAGGGCTACGTGTCGCAGCAGCAACTCGATCAGGCGCAGGTCGCCCAGCGTGACGCCGAACTGTCGGTGAAGCAGGCGAAGGCGCAGAAGGCAGCGAGCGCGCAGAGCATCGGCGACGAGGCGGGGGCGCTGGCAGCCGTGCGTGCACGCGAAGCCGCTGTCGCACTCGCGCAGCACAACCTCGACGACACTGTCGTGCGCGCACCGCAAAACGGCTACGTGACCGGCCTCTCCGTATTGGCGGGAGAAACCGTGGCACCGAGCCAGTCGCTCTTCACGCTCGTGCACGCCGACGAGTGGTTTGCCGTCGCTAATTTCCGCGAGGGGGCGCTCTCGCATATTCAGATCGGCGATTGCGCGACGGTCTACTCCATGATCGATCGACGTGAGGCGATCACCGGCAAGGTCGTCGGGATCGGTGCCGGCATCTCCGACGCCGGGCGCATCAATCTGCCGCGTGCGCTACCGATCGTCCAAGCGTCGGTGAATTGGGTACGTGTTGCGCAGCGATTCCCCGTACGCGTTCAACTCAGTGAGCCGGCCGAACGGCTGGTCCGAATAGGCGCCAGCGCAGTCGTGGAGATCAGACATGGCGCTGCCTGCCGGTGATCTGCAACGCCCCGGGCCCAACGATATATTGAAGTGGCTCGCGCCATTTCCGGGGCGGGCCGCCACGGCAACACGCGTTGCGATCATTTGCGCCCTGACGACGCTCGTCACGACCGCCTATGGCACGCCCGAGGCCGCGCTCTCGGTCTACGTGGTCTTTTTCATGATCCGGCCCGACCGGGTCACGAGCCTCATCCTCAGCGTTGCGCTGCTCGTACTCGTGAGCGTTATCCTCGGCTTCGTCCTGTTCGTCGCCACGCTCGTGCTGGACAACCCGATGTCGCGAGTCGCGTCCATCGCCGGGTTATCGGCGGCGCTGCTGTTCATCACGTCTGCCAGCAAGCTTCGCCCGGTCGGCGCGATTATCGCGATGATCGTCGGCTTTGCGCTCGACAAGCTCGGCAGCGTGCCGCTCGGGGAAATCGCTACGCGCGCCTTGCTCTACGCATGGCTGATGGTGGCAATTCCGATCGGCGCCGCCGTATGCGTGCAGCTTGCCGTGGGTGCCTCGCCACGAAAACTCGCCGGCAACGCCCTTGCGACACGCCTGCGGCTCGCCGCCCGGGTGCTGCGCGATCCGGATGCGTCGCACGATGCGCTTGATGCGCTCGATGCCTGCCTAAATGCCGGCGATGAGGAGATCGGCAAGTGGCTCAAGCTCTCGGTGCTCGAAGGCTCGTCGGCACGCGCCGACGCCGCCGCGTTGCGACAGGCCACGTCAGCCACATTTGCCATTCTGATAGCCGCCGATCTGGTCAGCCGCGAGCGGGCAGCGCGACTACCCGCCGCGTTTTCCGAGCCGCTGGCGAATACGCTCGAGCGCATGGCGCAGATGCTCGAAGCGGGCGGCTACCCGGTCGACATCGAACTGTCGTTGCCGCCATCCGACAAACTCACGCCGCTGGCGCGCGTGGCCGTGCGTCATCTGCGAGACGCCATCACCCGTTTCGCCGTCGTTGCGCCGCAAACGTCCCCTGAACCCAAACCGCAGACGCCCGGCGGCTTCTTCCTTCCCGACGCATTTTCCAATCCGGATCACGTCCGCTACGCGCTCAAGACCACGGTAGCCGCCATGATCTGCTACCTGCTGTACTCGCTGCTGGACTGGCCCGGCATTCACACCTGCTTCATCACCGTCTATATCGTGTCGCTCGGCACGACCGCCGAAACCGTCGAAAAGCTGACGCTGCGCATCGCCGGGTGTATCGTCGGCGCGCTCGCGGGTACGGCGACGATCGTATTCGTGATGCCGGCGCTGACCACGGTTGCCGGTCTCGTGGGCGTTGTCGCGCTCGGCGCATGGTTGTCCGCCTGGATTGCGTTCGGCTCGCCGCGCATCGGCTACGCGGGTTTTCAGATCGCGTTCGCCTTCTTCCTGTGCGTCGTTCAGGGCCCCGCGCCTGCGTTCGATCTGACGATTGCGCGTGATCGCACCATCGGCATCCTGCTTGGCAATGTGGTCGTCTATCTGATCTTCACCCGGGTGTGGCCCGTGAGCGTGGCCGCGCGGGTTGATGCCGCCCTTGCCGAGTTGCGGCAGCGCTGGCAAGCGTTGACGGCGATGCCCTTGCCCCACCTCCAGCGTTCGCAAGCGGCCGCGGCGATAGCCCGGCGCAGCGCACTGCAAAACGATATTGCGCTGATGCATTACGAGCCGTCGTGGGTGCGTCCTTCGACGGATTGGACAACGGCCCGGCGGCACGCGCTGGCAGAACTTCAGGCGCTAGAAGGACCAATGGTGTTGCTGGCCGGACACCATCCGGGTGACGCTCATATCGACGCGTGGTTGAAGCGACTCCACGTCGACGCCAGCGCCCCCGCCCGCGCGGTGACGCCTCACCCGCCGGCTGCCCACGCTGACGGGACTGACACACCGACGGCCAATGAAGGGCGCCTGTCGTTGGTGATGCTGGGCGACTCGCGTCTCACCCAACTCGAACATGCCATGCATGACGATGACGTGGCGAAGGAGCGTGTTCCCCATGCGTCGGCTTGATTCGTGCGCTGTACTGGCGTTGCTGACGTTGGCCGCTTTGGCCGCTTTGGCCGGATGCGCAACGTCATCGCTCGATATGGCACCCGAGCGGCCGGATCGTCCCTGGCAGCCTCGCACGGATGCATCCGGCGCGATTCAGCCCGGCGCACCGGTGCTGGCCAGCACCTATCTCGAGACCTATCAAGAGTCCGGTCGTGAGTCCAATCGTGAGCCCCGTCGCGGCACGTACCGGCTGCCGGCCAACCCGGCGCTTGCCGCCGTGTCGCCACCGCCGCCACTGGAGCCGGACCACGCTTACACGCTCGCCGAACTCATCGACATTGCCGAAACGTCGAATCCCACCACACGGATCGCGTGGAACGATGCGCGCAACGCCGCGCTGGTTGCGGGCGTTGCGAAGAGCGCTTACCTGCCGCAGCTTTCGCTAGCCGCGATGGGGCAGTATGCCGCCGCCCACGGTTCGTCATCCAGCGTGCTGGGCGATTCGTCGGCCAGCGCTTCCACGCATGGGTTGACGTCGGTGGTGGCCCTGCAATGGCTGCTGTTCGATTTCGGCGGACGGGCCGCGCGCGTGGAGGCTGCCTCTCAGGCATCGGTGATAGCCAATATCGGATTCACGGCCGTCCATCAGCAGGTGGTATACGACACCAGCGTCGCCTTTTACACGTATCAGGCGGTGCGCGCGCGTGTCGTGACGGCCGAGCAAGGGCTGGAAAATGCGGGGGCCGTGGCAGACGCCGCCAAGTCCCGATACCGGCGCGGCATTGGCACCGTGATCGAAGTGGCGCAAGCGAATCAGAACTACGCGCAGGCGAAGCTGGCCCTGGTTCAGGCGCAGGGGGCGCAAAGCAATGCTTATCTGGCGCTGATCTCCGCGATGGGCATCTCACCGCTGTCGAAGCCGAAGATTGCCGACATGCCGGTGCGCGCGCTCTCGCCCGCACTGCGCCAACCGGTCGAGCAGATCGTTGCCTCCGCGATTGCCCGGCGGCCCGACGTACTGAGCGCCTACGCAGCGCAACGCGCAAACCTTGCGAAAATTCAGGCAGCGGAATCGGAGTTCAAGCCCAAGGTTTTCCTGTCGGCGTCCGGCGTCTACAACACCAGTAGCAGTTCCCTATCGGCCGTGCCCGCCATCGGTCAGCAATTGCCGACGGTCAACCTGAGCGGTGGTCGATACGGCGGCAGTGTCATCGTCGGCGTATCGATCCCGCTCTATGACGGCGGTCTGCGCTCGGCGGCCCTTGCACAAGCGCGCAACGACGCGGACAGTGCGAGCACCCGTCTTGAACGCAGCCGTGAGGAAGCCGTTCGGCAGATCGTCGGCGCGCAGAACCTGCTCCAGACCAGTCTGACGGCACACGAGGCGGCGAAGGAACTGCTGACGGCTGCGCAGACGACGTACGACGCTGCATTCGACGCGTACCGACACGGCGTTGGCTCTGTCACCGATGCCCTGCTCGCCCAGAATCAATTGCTGATCGCGAAGAACGCGTATGCCGACAGCTACAGCAACGCGCTATCTGCGGCGGCGTCGCTTGCGCTGGCCACGGGCGCGATTGACTAGCTCGTCCCTCTCGGACGGGGAAGGTCGGGGAAGGTCGGCAGCGCCCCCCGGAGGGCCGGCGGACAAATGCTATATTCCTGCCAGACCTCACCAACCAGTCTCCGGATACGGGGTACCGAATGAAGGAATTTGCCGGCAAGTCCGCCAGTGCGATGATCGGTGCTTGTCTGACGATGGCGGCAGGCGCCGCGATCGCACAGGCGAACGTACCGTCCGCCCACGATGCCACGCAAGCCAGCGTGATCGAGAAGCTCGCCAGAGAGCGCAATTGCATGACGTGCCACGCCACCAACCGTACGCTGCTCGCCCCGTCGTACCGCGACATCGCCAAGCGCTACGCAGGACAGGCCGGCGCGGCCGACGAGATCTCACGTTCCATTGCGGACGGCAGCCGTGGCAAATGGGGAAGCATTCCGATGCCGGCCAGCCCTCAGGTCGCGCCGGACGAAGCCACCCTTCTGGCAGGTTGGATTCTCGGCATGGCACCGCGCTAAGTCGTTACATCGCCTCGCCTATCCACTCGGGGACGTTGGCTGCGACCACGGCGCCGAGGCACCTCACAAGCCCTACCCTTGGGAACGCACCTGTTTCGCGACCTCTTCGATGACGGCTTGCCGGATGCGATCCGGCAAGTGCACCTGCAAGGCGTCGGCGACCTGTTTGCCGATCAGTTGCACCAGCCAGGCGGTCTGGTCGATCAGCGCGTCGTGACAGCGGCGCTCCACCATCGTTGTGATTTCATCGGCCAGTTGCAGCGTGAGCCGGGCGCTCACACGCTCCGCGAAGACCGCGACATCGGCCGGCACCCCCTGCTCGACCGCCTGAGCGGCCGGGCCCGTATCGGACGGCGGTGAGGCATCGCCCGGCGCGAGCACTTCGGTCAGCGTGGGAATGCCGGGATCGGTGCGCTCGGGCTCGTTCGTCAAGGTCAGCCTCTCTGGTCGTAATTGTTCAGGGTATAGCCCCGATCGCGGTAGAAGCGGTAACGCTCACGGGCACCGGACAACTCGTCCGGCGTGTCGCCCACGATCTCCACGACGCGCTCGAACCGGGCAAAGTGCGTCGGCACGCCGGCCGAGAGATTGAGCAGCACCTGATGATGCTGTGCCTCCTCGTCCGGGGCGGCCAGCACCACGGGCGTGCGCGCGGCCAACGGATCACCGTTGAAGCAATGCGGCACGAATTCCAGCGGTGAAAACGTCCACAGCGTCTGATCGAACGCTCGCAGCACGTCGGGTTCGCCAACGACCACGAGCGTCTGTCCGGCCCCATAGACCTTGCGCGCGAACCGGCACGCATAATCGAGCCGGTTCGCCACATGCGTATGAAAGTCGACGCGGGTCACCGGGCTTCGCGATCGATCAGGAACTGCGTGAGCAACGGCACCGGACGGCCCGTCGCCCCCTTGGCCGCACCGCTCTTCCATGCCGTACCGGCGATGTCGAGGTGAGCCCATTCATACTTCTCGGCAAAGCGCGCCAGGAAGCACGCCGCCGTCACGCTGCCCGCGGGACGCCCGCCGATGTTCGCCATGTCGGCGAAATTCGACTTGAGCTGCTCCTGATACTCGTCTTCGACCGGCAGACGCCACGCCGTGTCGCCCGTCGTACGGCCCGCGGCGAGCAGTTCGTCGGCAAGCGCGTCGCTCTTCGAGAAAAGGCCCGAGTTCACGTGGCCGAGCGCAATGATGCAAGCGCCCGTGAGCGTGGCGACGTCGATCACGGCGGCCGGCTTGAAGCGTTCCGCGTAGGTGAGCGCGTCGCACAGGATCAGACGGCCTTCGGCGTCGGTGTTGAGCACCTCGATGGTCTGGCCGGACATGCTGGTGACCACGTCGCCCGGCTTGGTCGCCTGACCGCTCGGCATGTTCTCCGTAGCCGGCACGATGGCGATGACATTGAGCTTGAGGCCCATCTCGGCGACCGCGCGCATCGTGCCGAGTACGGAACCGGCGCCGCACATGTCGTACTTCATTTCGTCCATGCCCTCGCCCGGCTTGAGCGAGATACCGCCCGAGTCGAACGTCACGCCCTTGCCGACCAGCACGATCGGGGCCTGCTTCGCCCCCCCGCCTTCATACTTGAGGACGATGAATCGCGGCGGTTGCACCGAGCCGCGGGCGACCGACAGGAACGAGCCCATCTTGAGCGCCTCGATCTGCTTCGGGCCGAGGATCTCGGACTTGAGCTTGAATTCGCGGGCGAGCTTCTGTGCCTCGTCGGCCAGATAGGTCGGGGTGCACACATTGCCCGGCAGGTTGCCGAGGTCTTTGGTGAGCGCCATGCCGTTGGCGATGGCTTCGCCACGCTTGGCCGCGAGCTTGACGACCTTCTGCTCCTGCGGGGCGACCGAGAAGCAGACCTTGCGCAGCACGGTGGTGGCCGGCTCGGCCTTGCTCTTCATCTGGGTGAAACGGTAGGTGGCCTCGCGCAGGGCGAGCACCGAGGCGCGCACGGCCCAGGCGATGTCCTGATTGACGATCTTGGCTTGCGGCAACGTCCAGATGGCGTCGGCCGCGCGCGAGGCGAGCACCGTGCGCACGGCGGCGCGCGTGGCTTCGTTGAAACTTTTTGGGGTCAGCTTGTCCTCAGGGCCAAGACCCACGAACAGCACCCGTGCCGGGCTCCATCCGGCGACTTCGTGCAGCATCAGCGTGCTGCCAAGCTTGCCATTGAGTTCGCCGCGCTTGACCATGCGTGCGAGCAGGCCCTTGCTCGCGACATCGAGCGCCTTGGCAAGCCCCGTGAGCGGCTGCTGCTCGAACACGCCGACCACCAGACACTCCGTCTTGGCGTTGGCAAGGTCGGCCTGGCCTGCCTTAGTCGAATCGAAGGCTTTTGTGCTAAAGTCCATCGCGCTTTCCTCGGGTAAAATTCGTTCGAGCCGCAATTATCCGCTTTTTTCCGCGCTCGCCCAACCGCGAGAGCACCCAATCGTCATCACATGATTTTTCAGCGTTCCCTGCAGCGCGAGCTGAACTACACCGCCGGGGCCGTCTTCATGGTGCTGATCACCGTCATGCTCACCACCATGATGATCCGCATCCTGGGCTTCGCCGCGTCGGGGAAAGCCGATCCGCACGACGTACTCGTGCTCATCGGCCTGGCCGTGATCGGCTACCTCGCCGTCATTCTGATCGTGACGTTGTTCGTCTCGATTCTGTTCGTCCTGACTCGTTGGTACCGCGACTCCGAGATGGTCGTGTGGTTTGCCTCGGGCCTGTCGATCACCAACTTCGTCAAGCCGGTGCTGCGCTTTTCCGCGCCCTACCTGGCCGTCATCACGTTCTGCGCCCTGGTGGCCTGGCCGTGGGCGAACCAGCAGATCGCGGCCCTCGAAGCCCGCTTTGCCCAGCGCGACGACGTCTCGATGATCTCGCCGGGCCAGTTCCGCGAGAGCGCCGCGAGCCATCGTGTGTTCTTCGTCGAGACGGTCTCGCCGGACGCCACCAAGGTGCACAACGTCTTCGTGTCCGGCACCGAGAACGGCAAGGTCAACGTGATCGTCTCGAAAGACGGCCATATTGAGACGGCCAAAGACGGCAATCGCTACATCGTGCTGGAGAAAGGCCGTCGCTATGACGGCGTGCCCGGCCAGCCGGACTATCGCGTGATGGAATTCGAGCGCTACGGCGTGAAGATCGACAACCCGACCGCGGTCGACGCCGACAACACCCCGACCAAGGGCGTGCCGACCGCGCGCCTGTTCCGCGAGATCCAGAACCCGATCTTCCGGGGCGAGATTGTCTGGCGTATCGGCCTGCCCCTGCTCGCGCTCTCGCTCGTGCTGCTCGCCGTACCGCTCGCCTATCAGAACCCGCGCCACGGCCGCACCGTCAACCTGGTCATGGCCGTGCTCATCTATCTGAGCTACACCAACCTGTTGAGCCTGTCGCAGGCGTATGTCGCGCAGGAGCGCATACCGCTGGCCATCGGGGTCTGGCTGCTTCACGCGGTGGCCATCTTCGTCATCGTGCTGCTTTACTTGCGCCGCGTGCGATTCCGCGGGCTGTTCGGCCGCCGGCGCGACACGGGTTCCGGCGCGATGCGCGCATCGGGAGGGGCTCGCTGATGCGCATCTACGAGAAATACTTTGCGCGCCAGATCTATCTGGCGTTCCTGTTCGTTCTGCTCGCGTTCGTCGGCCTGTTCGTCTTCTTCGATCTCGTGAGCGAATTGGGCGACGTCGGCCGGGGCGGCTACCGCTTCCAGCACGCCCTCGCCTATGTGCTGCTGTTCGCGCCGCAGCGCATGTACGAGATCATTCCGGTCGCCTCGCTCATTGCCGCCATTTATGTCTGCGCGCAACTGGCGGGTAACTCGGAATTCACGATTTTTCGCGTCTCGGGCCTGTCAACCGGGCAAGCGCTGCGATCGCTGCTGAAGATCGGCTTCCCCATCGTGATGATTACGTTCCTCATCGGCGAGTATGTCGCACCGAATGCGGAGCAGCTTGCGCAGAAGATTCGTCTCGAGGCGTTGGGCAGTTCGGTATCAGCCGGTTTTCGCTCCGGCGTCTGGGTCAAGGACACCGTCGATCAGAATGGCTCGCGCGTTACCCGCTTCATCAACGTGGGTACGCTCAACCCGGATAACACCATCGCCAACGTGCGCATCTACGAATTCGACGACAAGCTTCGACTCGACAGCGTGCGGCTGGCGAAGTTGGGGCAATTCGACGCGCCGAATTTCTGGAAACTGACGGATGTCTCCGAGACGGTCTTCAGTGCGACCGACGACGCCACGGCAAGCAACGACCCGCTGCGCGCGCTGGTGCAGAGCAAGCAGGTGCATATCGACACGGTGCAGATGCGCTCGGAGCTGACGCCGCAGATTCTGTCCGTGCTGATGGTCTCGCCGGACAACATGGCCATCGGCAGCCTGTACCAGTACATCGGCCACCTCAAGGAAAACCAGCAGAACACCGACCGCTATAACCTCGCGCTCTGGCAGAAGCTGCTGTATCCGCTGGCCGTCTTCGTGATGATGGCGCTGGCGCTGCCGTTCGCCTATCTGCATGCGCGTGCGGGGGCCATCGGCCTGAAGGTGTTCGGCGGCATCATGCTCGGCATGAGCTTCCAGTTGATCAACAATTTGTTCTCGCACCTGGGCCTGCTCAACACGTGGCCGGCGTGGTTCACGGCGGCGTTACCGTCATTACTCTATCTGGTGCTCGCCATTGCGGCGCTGCGCTGGGTGGACAAGCACTGAGGCATCGACCATGCACGGCAAACCCGGCGTCATTCTGTTTGCTCACGGCTCGCGCGACCCGCGTTGGGCAGAACCGTTCGAGCGGCTTCGCGACAAGCTGAGCGCACAGCGTCCCGACGCCGATGTGCGGCTTGCGTTTCTTGAACTGATGACCCCGAGTCTTGCTGACGCGGTGGCCGACATGACATCGCAGGGGACGTCGGACATCACGCTGGTGCCGGTCTTTCTGGGACAAGGCGGCCACGTGCGGCGCGACCTTCCGGCACTCGCCGACGCGTGCCGCGTCGCGCATCCGGGTCTCGAACTGCGCGTGAGCGCGGCCATCGGAGAGGATGACAACGTCCTCGATGCCCTCGCCGACTACTGCCGCAGGATGATGGACGGCAACTGACGACGGCAGCGCGTCCGGGCACGAAAAAACGGCGTCACAGATTCACACTGTGACGCCGTTTTGCATGGTCGCCCGGCAAAGGCGTTTTGTGAGGCAGGGTTGTGAGCGGTAGGGCCTCAAGGCGGTGCCTTGAAGCGGGGCCCTGAGGCGGGCACCCTGAGCCGAACCTCGGTCAGGCTGCCATCGCCGCCCGTGCCGCCCAGTCGTGCAACGATGCGGCGTCGGCATTGGCAAATGCCTCGCCGATGAGCAAGACGCTCGGCTGCCCCGCATCGAACCACGACGCCGCCAGCCCTTGCCGGACGTCGCCCAGCGTGAGGCGCACGCGTCGTTCGCGCGGGGTCGTTGCCGCCTCGACGATCGCGACCGGCGTCGACGCCGGTTTGCCGGCCTCGATCAATTCCGCGGCAATGCGCTCGGCGCTGTCGCGTCCCATGTAATAGACCAGCGAATCGGCCGAGGCCTGCGCCGCGATCTCCGCCGATTCCGGGGCACGGCTTTGCGTTGCGAAGGCCACGCTGCGGGCCACGCCGCGCAACGTCAGCGAACGGCCAAGCGCCGCCGCACTGGCCAGCGCCGCCGTGATACCGGGAACGACTTCCACCGCGATACCGGCCGCCTCCAGCGCGCGCAGTTCCTCATCTGCCCGGCCGAACAGCATCGGGTCGCCGCCCTTCAAGCGCACGACCAGCGCGTTGGTGCGTGCATGGTCGATCAGTTGCTTGTTGATGAAGTGCTGCGCACTCGACTGCTTGCCACAGCGCTTGCCAACGGCAATCCGCTTGGCCTGCGGGCACAGCGCGAGCATTTCCGGCTCGACGAGCGCGTCGTGGAGTACCACGTCGGCCTGTGCGAGCAACCGTGCGCCACGCACCGTAATCAGATCGGCCGCGCCGGGGCCTGCGCCAACGAGATAGACCTTGCCCGGCACCTGACCGGATTGCGAAGAAGTCACCATCATGATGCCGTCATGGTTCGAGGGGTTTGGCACCGGCCCCATCCGGGGGGCCGTGCGCCGTTCAATACAGAAGAGAACGTATGTCCGTCTGGCGCGATACACCTTTGCGCCACTACGTCATTACGTCATTACGCCATTTCGTTATTACGCCGCGACCGCGCGAATCATGCCTGCGGCCACGGTGTGGTGCGTGGCTTCGTCGATCAGCACGAACGCTCCCGTGGCCGGGTTCGCGTCATACGTGTCGGCGGCCACCGGCTTTTGCAGGCTCAACTGCACACGACCGATGTCGTTCATGGTGAGCGTTGTCTTGTCCGTGCCGTGCGAGAGCGTGCTGACGTCGAGCACCGTGTCCACGCTGCCGACCTTCACGTACACCGTGCTGGTCGCGTGCTTGAGCAGGTACTTGCGCTGCGGGGCAAGCGCGTCCTCGTCGAACCAGCAGACGTCGGCGGACAGTTTGCGCGACGGCTCAAGCGCCGACTCGGCGCTCACGAAGGTATCGCCCCGCGACACATCCACGTCCTCGGTCAGACGGATCGTCACGCATTGCCCGGCGAAGGCTTCCTCGATCAGCCCGCGCGGCCCGACGATCTCGGCCACCGTCGCCGAGCGGCCGGCCGGCAGCACGCGAAGCACCTGCCCCACGCGCACCGAACCCGATTCCACACGTCCCATGTAGCCGCGGAAGTCGTCGGCGTGCGAGCCGTCCTGACGCGCCACCAGTTGCACCGGGAAACGCAGCTCGCCGCCCAACTGTGCGACCGGCAACGACTCGAGCAGGTCGAGCAGCGGCTCGTCCTGATACCAGGGCATGCGCTCGCTCGCGTACACAATGTTGTCGCCCTTGAGCGCGGACACGGGCACGAAGCGCACGTCCTCCAGTCCCAGGCGGCGTGCCAGTTCGAGATAGGCGGCGCGAATCGAATCGAACGTCGTCTCGCTGTAGTCGACCAGATCCATCTTGTTGATGGCAACGATGACGTGCTGCAAACCGAGCAGCTTGACGATGGCGCTGTGACGCTTGGTCTGGGCGAGCAACTCGGTGCGCCCGTCGACTTCGGTCACGCGCGTGGCATCGACCAGAACGATCGCGGCGTGCGCCGTCGACGCGCCCGTGACCATGTTGCGCGTGTACTGCTCGTGGCCCGGCGTGTCGGCGATGATGAACTTGCGGCGCGCGGTCGTGAAATAGCGATAGGCAACGTCGATGGTGATGCCCTGCTCGCGCTCGGCTTCGAGGCCGTCAGTGAGCAGCGAGAAGTCGATGTCTTCGCCGGCGGTACGCTTGTGTTTCGCGCGGGAGATGGCGGAGAGCTGGTCGGTCAGCACCGATTTGCTGTCGTACAGCAGGCGGCCGATCAACGTGCTCTTGCCGTCGTCGACGCTGCCTGCCGTGATGAAACGCAGCACGCCGAGGTCTTCCTGATGCGGGGTGAGGCTCATGATCTTTTCAACTCGATTGCGTGGCCCGCGGTGCGTTGAATCTGCGCACCCGGCGGGCCGATGTCTCTGAACGTGGGGCGATGAGGCCATGCGTGGCGGGCGCCGGTGGCGACCGCCCGGCGCCTCAGAAATACCCTTGCTTCTTGCGCTGCTCCATCGCGGCCTCGGACGTCTGATCGTCCATGCGGGTGGCGCCGCGCTCGGTGATGTCGGTCACGACCGTCTCGGCAATGATCTCCACCGGGCTCGCCGCAACACTGGCCACCGGGCACGTGCAACTGATGTCGCCCACGGTCCGGAAGCGCACCGACGCGGTTTCGCTCGACTCGCCGTCCTGCTTCGGCGTGAGCGGCGTGACCGGCACGAGCAAGCCGTTGCGGCGCACGATCTCGCGTTCGTGGGCGTAATAGATCGACGGCAGATCGAGATTCTCGCGAGCGATGTATTGCCACACGTCCAGCTCGGTCCAGTTCGAGATCGGGAACACGCGCAGGTGCTCACCGCTATGCAGACGCGCGTTGAACAGGTGCCACAGTTCGGGGCGCTGTGCCTTCGGGTCCCACTGACCGAACTCGTCACGGAACGAAAAGATGCGCTCCTTGGCGCGAGCCTTCTCTTCGTCGCGGCGAGCGCCGCCGATCATGGCGTCGTAGCCGTGTTCGGCAATCGTCTCGAGCAGCGTCACGGCTTGGGCGGCGTTACGCGAATCGGTCTCGCGACGCAGGCGAACCGTGCCACGACGGATCGAGTCTTCCACATGCCCCACGACCAGCTCGGCGCCCAGCGCCTTCGCGTGACGATCGCGGAACTCGATCACTTCCGGATAGTTGTGGCCGGTATCGATGTGCACGAGCGGGAACGGCAGCACCGTCTTGCGCGTCGGACCGAGGCCGAAAGCCTTGAGGGCGAGGTGCAGCACCACCACCGAGTCCTTGCCTCCCGAGAACAGCAGCGCGGGCTTGCGGCACTCCGCCACGACCTCACGCAGGATGTACATCGATTCGGCTTCGAGCCAGTCCAGATGATCCATTCGCGAGCCATTGGCCTGCGCGACTTCGTGCATCGCACCCATAGTGTTCCCTTCCTTGACGATTCCGAGATTTCCGTGATTCGGTTTGCCACGATGTGCCGCCGTTCAGGGCGTTGCATCGTCATCTATCTTGCTTGCCTGAATTGCAGGCGCTGCACCCGATGCGTCAGTTCGACTGCACCGACACAGGGATCTTGCTCAGGTTGCCGGCATGCAGTCCGCACTCCTTGCTGTCGCGCGACTCCCACCACCAGCGCCCTGCCCGGCTGTCTTCTCCGGGACGGATGGCGCGGGTACAGGGCTCGCAACCGATGCTCGGGTAGCCGCGCGCGTGCAGCGGGTTGACCGGCACGTCACGTGCGCTCAGGTAAGCCCACACCTGCGCTTCCGTCCAGTCGAAGATCGGGTTGTACTTGGCGATGCCGCGTGCGTCGTCATGCTCGGCGAACGCCAGTTCTCCGCGTGTGACCGACTGCTCGCGGCGTTGACCCGTGAGCCAGGCGTCGGCGTCGGCGAGCGCGCGGCCGAGCGGCTCGACCTTGCGAATCTGGCAGCACGCCTTGCGCAAATCCACGCTCTCGTAGAACGCATTCGCACCATGCTCGGTCACGTATTGCTCGACGGCGTCGGCCTGCGGTGCGTACTGCACGACGTCATAGCCGTAGCGCGATTTGATCTGGTCGAGCATGCCGAGCGTCTCGGCATGCAGACGGCCGGTATTGAGCGTGAACACCGTGATCGGCAGTTGCTGGCGCAGAATCACGTGCGTGATGAGCATGTCCTCGGCGGCCAGGCTGCTGGCGAACTTCACGTTGCGATGCGAAGCCACGATGCGCCCGAGGCGCTCGGCCAGCACGGCTTCCATTTCGTCGAGCAGCGCCATGTCCTGATGCTCGGCATCGGTCGCACTCAACGACACGGCAGCCGGGGTGGGTTCCCAGCGGGATTCGTTTCGCATTTCGCGAACTCCTTGTTATCTGTGGGGCGTCAGCCGACAAGCTTCACTGCGGCGAGCGTCAGCGTTGCCGCCAGTGCCCCGCGCACAATACGCTCGGGCAGATGACGGGTGAGCTTCGCGCCCAGCCAGATTCCGGGCAGCGAGCCGATCAACAGACTGCCGAGCAGTGCCCAGTGCACCGTCTCGAGCCAGATATGGCCGAGCGCGGCAATCGCCGTCAGCGGCACGGCATAGGCAATATCGGTACCGGCAACTTCGGCCGGTTCCAACTGCGGGTACAACATCAGGATCAGCGTTGCGCCAACGGCACCGGCGCCAATCGAGGAAACCGTTACGAGCACGCCGATCACTGCGCCGACCACGACGGTGGCCGCGGCTTGCTTGCGGCCCGTCAACTGCCAGTTCGGGTGTGCGCGCAGCGCCGCGAGCAGCTTCGCGCGGAACAGCAGGGAGAGCACCGTGAGCAGTACCGAGCCGGCAATCGTGAGCTTGATGACGTGCAGCGCCGCGTCGTCGATGCCGCCCAGACGCTTCAGGAAGAGAATCGTCACCAGTGCCGCCGGCAGCGCGCCGAGCGTGAGCCGGCGCACGATATGCCATTTCACGTGCCCATAAGAGCGGTGCGCCACCGTGCCGAAGCTCTTGGTAATAGCAGCGAACGCCAGATCCGTGCCCACTGCGACCGGCGCAGCGTAGCCAAGCAACAGGGTGAGCAGAGGCGTCATCAACGAGCCGCCACCTACACCGGTCAGGCCGACCAGCAGGCCAACGCCAAATCCGGAAAGGGGTTCGAGCCACAGCGACATGTATGACGTTCCTGGTAGATCCTTAATGCCTGGCGGGAATAACGTTATCGAAACAGTGGCACCCACTGTAATGAAAACCCTATATACTTCAAACGAATTAAAAATTGTTTGTATATTTTCCAAAGTTATACAAATGAACCTGCACCAGTTCCGTTTTGTACGCGAGGCCGTTCGTCAGAATTTCAACCTGACCGAGGCCGCCAAGGCGCTATTTACTTCCCAACCCGGGGTTTCCAAGGCCATCATCGAGCTCGAAGAAGAGCTTGGCGTCGACATCTTTGCCCGGCATGGCAAGCGCATCCGCAACCTGACCGAGCCCGGGCGCATCATTTTCGAGTCCGTCGAGCGGATTCTGCTGGAGGTGGAAAGCCTCAAGCGGATCGGCAAGGACTACGCCGCTCAGGATCAGGGCAGCCTGACGATTGCCACGACGCACACACAGGCGCGTTATTCGCTGCCGCATGCGGTGGCCGAGTTCAAGAAGCGTTTCCCGAAGGTGCGTCTGTCGATCCTGCAAGGCAGCCCGACGCAGATTGCCGAGATGGTGCTGCACGATCAGGCCGATCTGGCCATCGCGACCGAGGCCATTGCCGGCTATAAGGATCTGGTGTCGCTGCCTTGTTATCAGTGGCAGCATGTGGCGGTGGTGCCGCCGGATCACCCGTTGCTGCAATTGCCGTCGGTCGGCATCGAGGATCTGGCGAAGTACCCGCTAATTACTTATGACCCGCAGTTCGCCGGACGCGCCAAGATCGATCAGGCGTTCGCGCTGCGTCACGTGCAGCCGGACATCGTGCTCGAAGCGATCGACGCCGACGTCATCAAGACGTATGTGGAGTTGGGGCTGGGTGTGGGGATTCTGGCGGGCGTGGCGTTCGACCCGGAGCGCGATCGCAATCTCCGGGCCATCCATGTGGGACATCTGTTCGGCACGAACGTGACGCGCGTCGCGCTGAAACAGGGCGCGTATCTGCGCGGTTATGTCTTCACGATGGTCGAGCTACTGTCGCCGATTCTGACTCGCAAGCTGGTCGAGCAGGCATTGCGCGGCGAGCACGAGAGTTACGAGCTGTGATGTCTTGACGCGCCGAAATGCGGCCGCCCTTGCTGGCGAGCCCTGTCGGCGTGGTAAACCCCTTCGAATTCCGCCGCGAAATTCACGCGCGCGTCCTCTCTGAGTCCTCTCAAATAGTGAGTCACCGGCGCCCCCGCCCGCTCGGCGGGGCGTTTGTCCGGATCACCGGACATCACCTTGTTGAATGCCTGCTGGACCTTCTCGACCTTCGCCAGCTTTTGTGGATGATGCAGGTGTGTCGCTCTGAGGTCGTGAAGCGTCGAGCAAATGTAGGCGTATCGGAACTGCGTCTCCGGCGTGTTATCGGCTGCCGAGAACGAGCGCATATTGAGATTACGGATCGCTTTGAACAGGTGCCGGAACGAGCTCATCTTCACGCGACCTTGGTCGTTCAGGGCGCTCTGGTTGCAGCGGCTTGCCACGGTTTCACTCAACCGCACGAGTTGGGTCGAGACAGGGATTCGGGAGAAAAACGTCATACTTCAAAAACTCCATCGGATTGCCAGGGGGGTGCGCCACCGCGAAGCCCGTCGCAGGATTGGCTCGCTAACGCAGCGTGCTCTGCGATGGCGTGCTGGCAATGACAGGGCCCGCACCGTCGCGTTCCTTGTCTGAAGCTTGCGCGCACGAATCGGGAAATCCCCTCTGTCCAATCGTCCATGGCATGCCGCCCGACACGTTCGACCGGGCACTATTTTTCTTCGCTGGCCGAACGCAACCGGTGCGGTATGCTTACGCGATTCGATCAAAAGGAGACCCCATGCGCTCACCTCTTCGTGGCATCCGTCTGTCGGGCGTGCTGCTTGCCGTGACCCTGACCGGCGTTGTGACAGCGGCTCGCGCCGACATCACCGTCGGCATCGATCTGTCGTCGACCGGGCCGGCGGCTGCCATCGGCATCGCCAGCAAGAACGCCATGCAGCTTTGGCCCGACCAGATCGGCGGGCAGAAGGCGCGTTACATCTTTCTGGACGACGGCTCCGATCCCGGCACAGCCGTGAAGAACGCGCGCAAGCTCATGAGCGAGGACAAGGTCGACGTGATCGTCGGCCCGAACATCACGCCAAGCGCGCTGGCCATGCTCGATCCGATTTCCGAGGCGCAGACGCCGATGATCACACTGATCGGATCGGCGGTCGCCGTGGAGCCGCAGGACGCCAAGCGTCGCTGGGCGTTCAAGATGGCCGCGAACGATTCGGCAATGGCCGATGTGATGACGCGCTACATGGCCAACCACGGGATCAAGACGGTGGGTTTCATCGGCTTTGCCGATGCGTACGGTGAGAGCTGGTGGAAGGAGTTCTCGAAGTTTGCCGAACTGCGCAAGCTGAAGGTCGTGGCGCAGGAGCGCTTCAACCGCACGGACACGAGCGTCACGGGTCAGGTCCTGAAGGTGATGGCGGCCAAGCCGGACGCCATCCTGGTCGCCGGATCGGGCACGCCTGCTGCCCTGCCGCAGCGCACGCTGCAAGAGCGCGGCTATACCGGGAAGATCTATCAGACGCACGGCATCGCCACATACGACTTCGTTCGCGTGGGCGGCAAGGATGTCGAGGGTACGTTGTTCCCGACGCAACCGGGCGTCGTCGCCAAGACGTTGCCGGCCGGGCATCCGGCACGCACCGCCGCGCTGGCCTTCACGAAGAAGTACGAGACGAAGTACGGTGCCGACACCGTCACGCAGTTCGCCGCCGACGCTTATGGGGTGTGGGATCTGCTCAACGATGCCGTGCCGCGCGCGGCAAAGGTGGCGGCACCGGGCACACCGGCGTTCCGCGCAGCGCTTCGTGACGCACTCGAATCCACGCACAATCTCGCGATCCCGAACGGCATCATGAATCTGAGCCCGCAGGATCATGTGGGGCTGGATCAACGCGCCGGGGTGATGGGCCAGATCAAGAACGGCAAGTTCGTGTACGTCTCGGACTGATCGCGGCATGACGACATACACCGTAGCGTTTATCGGGCTGGGCGCCATGGGCGGCCAGATGGTCCGTCATCTGATGGCGGCGGGGCATCGGTTGCACGTGTACGCGCGCCGCCCCGAGGCCGCCGCGCCGTTCGTCGAGCAAGGCGCAAGGGCGTTTGCGACACCCGCACAGGCTGCGGCAGAGGCCGACTTCGTCGTCACCAACGTCACGACCACGCAGGACGTGGAAGCGGTGCTGCTGGGGGCTGGGGGCGTGGTGCATGGGGCGCGTCCGGGCACGATCTGCGTGGATCACAGCACGATTTCGGCGGAGGCGACGCGGCGCATGGCAGCGCGTCTGGTGCGCCACGAGATTCAGCTCGTGGATGCGCCCGTGTCGGGCGGGCCGTCGCGCGCGGCCGATGCGTCGCTCTCGATCATGGTCGGGGCGCCAGTCGAGGTCTTCGACAGGGTCAAGCCCTTGTTGTCGGTGCTGGGCACGACGATCACGCATGTGGGCGACGTTGGCGCAGGTCAGGTGGCGAAGGCATGCAACCAGATCGTGCAGGTGATCAATATCCAGGGCATTGCCGAGGCGATGCTGTTCGCGGCGCGCAATGGTGTGGATCAGGACAAGGTCATCGAGGCGATTTCGAAGGGACTCGCGGGCAGTCGAATGCTGGACATGATGGGGCCCAAGATGGCGCATCGGGACTTTTCGGCAGGGATCGAAGCACGCCTGCACGATAAGGACTTCACGATGATCCTGGACGCCGTGGCCGATGCCGGACTATCGCTGCCTGCGCTGACGCTGGTGAAGCACCAGTTGTCCGCGTTGATGGAGAACGGCTGGGGCCGAGACGACACGTCGTCGCTGCTGCGCGTGCTGGAGGGCCAGCAGCAGGTTCATTGAATCCGACGAGGCGGGCTTGTGGCCGGGAGAAATTTCGGTCATAATCTCGCCTTCGTCCGGTGAGCCAACAGGTTTCCCGAACGAATCACACTGCGACACCGCTCGGTGAACGCACACCTGCCCAGGTGGTGAAATTGGTAGACGCAGGGGACTCAAAATCCCCCGCCGCAAGGCGTGCCGGTTCGATTCCGGCCCTGGGCACCACACGCTCTATATCCCGCTAGGCTTTCCCGGTTGTTTGACGTGATTTCGGCGTAATCGTGATCGGCGCCCTGCCGCTCGCATCACGCCAGGATCTCCGCGTCAATTCGATTTTCGCTCCGTTTTTCGGCTCGACCTTTGCCTCCGTACGGGTCATACCTCTCGCATCGCCCCTACCACGCCGCCCAACCAGCACGCACCTCCCCATCGATTTAGGAAACATGCCAAAGCATTCGATGAAAGACATTCGAAGGAAGATATTCGGACGTTGCTGAAACTCAAGTGACTTCACTGCTGCGATGATGGACCCGTCCCCGTTTTACGTCGGGGCAACTTCAGGGAGCGACCTATGAGTGATTCAAAAGGAGAGGACGTGGGGTCTCGAGGTGTCAGCACGACGAAGCCGCGCGAGACAAGCAAGATGCCGGATGTGCCGAAATCCCTGTCAAGAAAAGGGTATGTCGTGTGGTTTCACGAGCATGGCGAATACCTGGGGCTGGCATGGAACGAATCGGCGGCGGCAATTGAAAGAGCCCACGTCGCAAATGCCGATCAAGCGATCTACTTCGAGACGTTCGCGCAAGCGGCCGTCGCGCGCGACAAATTCATCAGCCCCTGCCAGGTACTCCATTCGCGCGGCCCGGGCAAACGGCCAAAGCTGATGGGATAGTTCGCATCCAAGGGGCCGTCACCGGCAGCGGCCCCTCATTACCTGCAAACGTCCGCCATACACGACACTGACACCGCCGCTGACGCATGACGCATGACGCATGACGTCAGCGGCACATGCCTAACGCATGTTGGAAAGAAAGTGCGTCGCGGCGACCAGGGCCGTGCTGACCGTCACGATCGTGCCAATCAAACGCCACGTGAGCATGTGCATCTCCCGATGCAGATTCGTGCCGAGCAAATGCAAATCGTGATGGACCGCCCCGATTTCCCGACGAACGCTCACGAACTCGGTCGACATGTCGCGGCGAACGTCGGCAATCTCACGCGCCATCTCGTTTCGCACCTTGCCGAATTCCTGATGCATCTCCCCTCTCAGCGTCGCGATGCTCTGATGCATCTCACTGCGCAGATTTCCAAATCCCGCATGCACCTCGGAACGCAACGATCCGACGTCTCTCGCCAGATCCTCTTTGGTCGCGAGCGTCGGCAGCACCGCTTCGAGCGACGTCACCCGCTCGCGCCACTTCGTCTCTTCGTGCCTGGCTTTGGTCTCTGTGCAACTGGCTTTCGAACGCGACATGCGCGAGTCAATTTTCCGGAGTGTTCCCATCTTTATCCGCCCCTTCTGGCGCATCCCCACTAGCGATTCGCGAGTGTCGATACGTTGAAAAAATGATGTGCAGCCCGGGAGGTTTTGCGCAAAAACCAGCGCGTTTTCAAGCACCGATCAGCGGCTCGTCATTCGCTCCCTTCACTGCTTGAGAACCACTCTATCCCGCCTCGCCAGCCTTTCGGTTCTGCGTAGTCGACGCCGCTCGCTCGCCAAGGAATGCCACAACCTCCTGGGCCGTCGCCCGGGCGCTTCGCATCACGCCGATCAGCGTTGCCGACGCGTATCCCGTCCACTCCCCATATCCGACAAGCCACAACCTCGGCGCGTCGACAGCTCGTGTCCCCGACACCCGAATCCGCCCATCAGCGTCCATGATCTGCAAGCCCTGCAAATGCGCCAGCGCCGGACGAAACCCCGTACACCAGATGACGAGATCCACGGGCGAATGCGTGCCGTCACGCCACACCACACCGTCTGCGACGAACCGCTCGAACGCACGCACCGCATGCAAGTCGCCGCGCTCTCGCGCCGCACGCACCGACGGCACCATGACGATATGCCCGAGCCCGTTATCCGGATACGGATCGGGCAACCCTCGCTGCGCCGCCTGCCAACGCGCCGTCGCCCGCTCGAAGAGCACCCGGCCATCCACGTCATCCGGCAAGTAGGACGGCGGCGTGAGCGTGACCCAGGTCGCCTCGCTCACGCGTGACACCTCGGCATAAATCTGCGCCCCCGAGTTTCCCCCGCCAATCACCAACACCCGCAGCCCCCTCAGATCATCCGCACCGCGATAGTCCGCCGAATGCATCTGACGGCCACGATACGACGCCTGCCCCGAATAAGCCGGCACATACGGCGAGCGCCATGACCCGGTTGCGCTGATGACCGTGCGCGCCAGCCAGTCGCCGTTGTCGGTCTGCACCCTCAGTCCATCGCTGTGCGCGACGACCGTCGTCACCTTCACGGGACGCACCACCGGCACCGCGTAGCGCGTCTCATACGCGCGCAGATACGCCACCACGTCGTCACGCGACGGGTAATGCCGCTCGCCGCCCGGCATCGGCCACCCCGGCAGCGAACTCCATTGCGCGGGAGAAAAGAGTTGCAGCGACGGCCACGCGTTCTGCCACGCACCGCCCGGCGATACCTGATCGTCGAGCACCACATGGTTCACTTGCCAGCGACGCAAGAAATACGCCGTCGCCAACGCGGATTGCCCGCCGCCGATCACCAGCGTATCGACGCTTCGCAGCGATGCCGTATCGCGCCGGCTCATGACATCGCCTCCTGATCCTCCACATCCTCTTCCTCATCGTCATACAGATGCGCAAGCGGCCCCACCTGCCGAAAGTAACGTCCCGGCGATTCGCCGAAGGCGCGACGAAACATGGCAATGAAATTGCTGGGCGTGGAGTACCCGAGCGAATCGGCAATCGTGCCGACCGGCTCTCCATTGGCCAAGCGTTCCAGCGCACTCACGAGCCGCGCCTGCTGGCGCCACTGCGTGAAGCCCATGCCCGTCTCGGCAACGAAGAGACGTCTGGCCGTGCGCGACGAAACGCCCGCGCGCTTCGCAAGCATCTCGAGCGACGCATGTCCGCCCAGATCGTCGAGCACCGCACGGGCCACGCGCAGCACCCGGGCATCGGTCGGCATCGGCAAGCCGAGCGGCTCCGCCGGTGCGCGCTCGATCTCATCGACCAGCACCTGCGCGAGACGCATCTCGTCTGGCTTCAGTACCTCGCGCGACGCCCACGACACCGCTCGCTTGACCAGCGCCGCCAGCAACTCCGACACGCCCACCACGCAAGGCGCCGACGGCAATCCTGTGGCGGCATACGGCGCCACCAGCACGATCCATCCGCTGACCACCCCGCTGAACGACACCCGATGCGTCACCCCCGACGGAATCCAGCCCGCACGATAGGGCGGCAGTACCCACGCGCCAAAGGGCGTATGCACATGCACCAATCCCGAGTGAATGCAGAACAACTGGCCGCGCACATGCGAATGCCAGTCCAGCTCGCGCGTGCCGATCCGGAAAAGACTGCGCTCATGGTCGCGTCCGCCAAACGCCCACACCGGCGGGCCGTCGAGCCGGTCGTTCGGCTTGTACTTCGCGAATGGCGATTCGTCGAGCGACATCAGGGCCGTGTCGGATCCGCTGTCAGGGGTATCTGGGCGCATCGCTTTGTCCGATCTGCATTGTTTTATGACCAAACGATGTTATCAGGTCAGCAAACAGCGCGCAGACAATGAGCGAAGTTCCACTGCTGGCCGCCTCCGGCGGCGTATTCGAAATCATGTCTGCCTTACATGTCACCATCATCGGCGCAGGTCTTGGCGGCCTGTGTCTCGCCCAAGGGCTACGTCGCGCGGGAATTTCATTCGACGTCTACGAACGCGACGATGCACCCGCGGTCCGTTTTCAGGGCTATCGCTTGCGTATCGATGCCAACGGCCTCGACGCCCTCAGCCAATGCCTGCCGGACGGGCACGTCGACCGGGTGCGCGAGCGCGCTGCCGTGGCACGCACCGGCGGGCGCTTCGTCACCCCGCAGCTCGGCGCCGCCGATGTCGTCCTGCCGCCGAGCTGGCACGATGCGCACACCGATACCCCCATTGCCGAGCAACGCCGTCGCGGCCCCTCGGGCACCGCACGCCGGGCGGCGTCTTCCGACGGTATCCCCGGCGACGTCAGCCTGCACCGGCAGACGCTTCGCGAGATTCTGCTCGATGGCGTGCGCGATCGCGTGCACTTCGGCAAATCGTTCTCGCGCACGACGACCACCGACGATGGCCGCCGCATCGCTCACTTCGAAGACGGCTCGTCCAGTGCGCCGGGACTCGTCGTTGCGGCCGACGGAAGCCACTCCAGGGTGCGGGAATACGTGCTGCCGGGCATGACGCCGCGTGACACCGGCAATGTCTGCTTCTACGGCCTGACGCCGCTTTCCACCGCCCTGCTCGTGCTCATGGACGGACACGGCGAAGCCACGATGATGGAAGGCAGCACGGTGGTCTTTGCCGACGGTTTCGCCGTCGTGATCGAGGCCATGCTGTTTCGCCGGGAGCCCGAAGGCGACGCGACACCCTCCACGCCCTCCATACCGATCTCGCCCGACCGGATGCCGCTCTCGCCGGTGTCGGACTACCTGTACTGGGCGTTTATCGGCCCATCGCCAACGCTGCTGGGCGCCCCTCGCGAGAACACCGAACTCTCCGGCGCGGCCCTTCTCGCGCGCATCGAAGCCCTGACCGAGTCCTGGCATCCGCACCTGCGCTCGCTGTTTGCGCACGCTGTCCCCGACACCATCCGCGCGATGCCGGTACGCAGCACCACCAGCCCGTTGCCATGGCAGATCGACGGAGTCACCGGGCTGGGCGATGCCGTCCACACCATGAGCCCGGCGGGCGGACTCGGCGCGAACACGGCCCTGCGCGACGCAGCGCAACTGGCCGGTTATCTGAGCACCGTTGTGCAAGGACACAGCACGTTGCCGGAAGCCATCGCCGCGTACGAGCGCGACATGTGCGAGCGAGCCCGCGAAGCCGTGCGTCTGGCGGACGCAGGCGCTGCGCTGCTCAACGCCCGTCGCATCGAGCCGCACGCCCCGGCGCAACCTGCCGTCGACGCCGTCCATTTATGAGTCGCCCGCTCCCGTGTTACTTTTACGGCAACGTTACTGCGCGCAAGGAGTGACCATGTACACCGTAATGGGCATCACGGGGCGAGTTGGCGGCGTCATCGGGCACGATCTGCTCACGGCGGGTCTGCCGTTGCGGGCTGTCGTTCAGGACCCCGTCAAATCGAGTCGATGGGCGACGCTCGGCGGTGAAATCGCGGTCGCCGAAAATGGCGACGTCGATGCACTCACGAACGCCTTTCGCAACAGCGAAGCCGTGTTCGTGATGCTTCCGCCGAACGCCGACCCCGAGCCGGACTTCTCGCACGCACGGCATCTGATCGACGCCATTCGGCAAGCACTGGCCGCCACGCGTCCGAAGCGCGTGGTGTGCCTGTCGAGCATCGGTGCGGATTGCGAAGCTCCCAGCCTGCTCACGGCGCTGCACATGTTCGAGACGGCGCTGGTTTCGCTCTCGTTGCCTGTGACGTTCCTGCGTCCGGCGTGGCTGATGGAGAACTTCGCCTGGGACATCGCGCCTGCGCGCGAGCGCGGCGAACTGCCGAGTTATCTGCAACCGGTGGACCGGGCCATCCCGATGGTCTCGACGAGCGACGTCGGTCATTTCGCCGCGCGCGCGATGCAGGAGCACTTCACCGATGAGCGCATCTGGGAGATCGAAGGCCCGGATCGCTACTCGCCTGACGACATTGCCGCAGCGCTTGCCCGTGCACTCGTTCGCGATGTGCGCGCCGAGGCCGTGCCGCGTGCCGGTTGGGATCCGCTGTTCCGCGCGCAGGGCATGCGTAATCCGCTCCCGCGCATTCAGATGCTGGACGGCTTCAACAACGATGGTTTCAAGTTCCGGGACGGCGGCCAGCACACCCTGCGAGGCGACGTCACCCTCGCTGAAGCGATTGCCGCGTTGGTGCGGGAAAGCTGACGCGATCGGCTGGCGTCGCTCAGCCACCCCGTCATGCCTTCATGCCGTCACTGACGATCGCCGCAAGCCGGTGTCTGCGTGAGCAAGTCGCGCCATCGCTGTGCCCAATCGCCATCGTGGGTCACGCCGCTCACCACGCGCGTCTTCACACACGTGCCGCCGACGGCCGAGGCGAAGCGGCGCGCCACCTCCGGCGGCACGACCGTATCCTGCGCGCTGCTGAAATGGATCTGGGGGATGCCCGCCACCTGACGCGCAACGTCGATGGGATTGCGTGACGCGGGCATCGGCGAGACCCGATGCCATCGATTGACGTACTCGACGTCGAGATTGCCCGCCACCGTGCGTAGCGTTGCGACGTCATGCCGACGGGCAGCGACCAGCACCGCAATGGCACCGCCGCCGGAATACCCGACAAGCTCCAGAGCCTGCCCCGGCACGCGCGCCGCCAGTTGCCCGATTGCGCCGTCCATTGCGTCGAGCACTTCGGGGGCGAACCGCTTGCCAGTCCAGTAAGCCACCTCACAGCGAGGATTGTCCTGCATCGGCGTGAACTGACAGGGCCGTGCGAGATAGGCGACGTTGGGTGAAGGATCCGCGGCGGCAAGCGCCAGTCCGGTCGCGACGACCGGTGTCGGATCGAGCGACGGCTCCGTGCGCGAGATCCATGCGAGCCCGTCGCCTTCGATGTAAATGCGAACGGGTTTGTCGGCGCGGGTGATGCGCGAGAACGCCGTGAGACGGAAGCCGCCGGCGACGAGCACCTCCCGCTGCAATCCGGCCGGCTTCGCAAGCGACTCGGCGTGCGCATCGCGATCCAGACTGGCGCACCCGGACAGCAACGAGGCAAGCCCCATCACGGCCACGCAGAGCCGAGCGCGCAACGCCCGCCCCGTGCGTCCCATGCGCCCCATGCCGTTGCGATCAAGCCGCGCCATTACGCCAGTCCGTCACAAATTGATTTAGCGCCAGCGCCATTCGCTCGACGACGGGCGTCCATTGCGCGCGGGCCTGCTGACGGAACAGACGCATGCCGGGATACCAAGGCGAGTCATCCCGATCGAGCAACCAGCGCCAGTCCGGCACGAACGGCAGCAGCACCCACACCGGACGCCCCATCCCGCCCGCCAGATGCACCGGCGACGAATCGACCGAGATCAGCAAGTCGGCAAGATGCAGAATCGCGGCGGTGTCCTCAAAATCGCGAATCTCATCGCTCAACGACACCATCGACATGCCATCGGGCGGCGTATTCGCCTGCGACGAGGCCGGCCCCTTCTGAATCGACAGGAACGTCGCGCCGCTGGCGCCCAGCGGGGCGAGTTGCGCGAGCGGCATGGAACGCTGGCTGTCGTTGACGTGCTCCGGACGTCCCGCCCACACCAGGGCCACCCACGGTCTCGGCACGTGCGCCAGTCTTTCGCGCCAATGGGCAACGCGCTCCGGGTCGGCGCTCAGATACGCCACGTCGCCGGGCAGGTCGGCGAGCTTCAGGTCCATTGCCATCGGCAGACTCATCAGTTCGCAATGCTGATCGAACGTCACGGGCAACGTGCCACGCGCGACGATATCCTTATCGCCCCACATGCGCCGGGCAATCGACAACGTCTCGTGGTTGACCTCGAAGATCACGCGCGCCTGACTGCGCTCGCGCGCCCAACGCGCCATGCGCATGAATTGGAAGGTGTCGCCGTAGCCTTGTTCGTCGTGAATGAGCAGGGTCTGACCGGGAATCGGCTGACCGTCCCATCGCGGGCGTTGCACCTTGCGCTCGATGGACTGCGTATGTTCGAGGCTGTAGCGATAGCGATACTCGCGCCAGCCGCGCTCGAACTCGCCGAGCAGCAGCAAGGCTTCGGCAAGGTCGAAGCGGTTGGACAGATCGCCCGGCACCTGACGCGCGAGCATGTCGAGCAGGTCTCGCCCCTCCCGAGCTTTGCCTTGCGCACGCAAGACGACCCCGAGCAGTCGCCACATGGACATGGGCGCCGAGCCGGCCGCCACGACCTCGCGGAGCATCGCCTCCGCGCCCTCGAAGTCTTGCGAATGCACGCGTGCCACGACCGCTTCGTGAATGGCGGCAAAATCCGGTGGTGCCGGCGATGCTGGCGGCGGCACCGGCGGCGCGGCGTCTTGCGGCTTCGCCTCCCCGGCGGCAACGGGAACGACGGCGTGAGTCACACGCACGGCCAGATCTGCCTCGACGGCGGACAGTGCTGCGCGCGCATCGGCGCTCTCGGGCTGGAGCGCGATCGCCTCGCGCGCATTCGCGAGCGCTTCGTCCAGTCGTCCGACGAGACGGAAAATCCGTGCGCGCGCCACGAGTGTCGAAGGATGCTTCGACGCAAACGCCGACATCACCTCGACGATCTGCAACGCCGATGCGACGTTGCCGCGCGCGAGTTCGATGTCGGCGAGATTCCGGTATGCGTCGACAAACTGCGGGGCCAACTCGATGGCGCGGCGAGCCAGTGTCTCGGCCTCCGCAAAGCGCTGCTGCGCACTCAGCAGGGACGCCAGATTGCTGTGCGCATCGGCGCGTTGCGGGTCGCGCTCGAGCGCGCGGCGATAGTGCATCTCTGCGACGTCCAGACGTCCCAGCAGACGCGCCGTATTGCCCAGATTGTTCTGCGCGTCGGCCGACGCCGGCAGCAGTTCGCTCACGCGCATAAGACAGGCCATGCTCTGCTCGAGCTGGCCCGTCTCCTGCAACACGATCCCCAGATTGTTCCAACCCGCAGCAAACGCCGGATCGACCTCAACGGCCCGGCGCGCCGCCGCGAGTGCATCGTCGAGACGCCCCGCCTGACGGCACATCTCGGCGAGATCCGACCAGCACGAAGCAGGCGCATTCGGTGCCCGGCAAGTAATCCGAAGATGGTCGATGGCCATGTCCCGCTTGCCGTAGGCATGCGCCATCAGACCCAGCAGGTAGTGAGCGTCGGGATGTTCGGGAGCCACGTCCAGCACGCGGCGGCACAGCACTTCCGCCTGCGGGGCCTGGCCCGCCTGCCAATGCGATTGGGCCAGCGCAATGGCTTGCGCGAGGGTCAGCGTCTCTGCGGACGAGGAAGGGGAAGACATCGAAGGGGATCGGGAAGCGGTGGGAACTGCGCGATACTTCCATGGCGGTCGCAGCCATGTCAATGTCTGCGACCGCCGGCACTATCTGAACGTACTAGCCGATCAGAAGCGCTGTTGCACGCGCACGATACCCGTGTGAGATACGAAGCCCGAGCCGGCTTGCAGATCGTAGCGAATCGAAGCGCTCAGGTTGTTCGCCCTCATCAGCGTAAGGCCCAGCGACATCTCGGCCAGATCCGACACCGGCGTGGCGCCCACGGTCGTGAAGCCCGTCTGCCCGCTCGGATCGGCGGCGAAGCTCGCGCCCGTCGTCTGACGCGTGCGGTTGTACTCGTGCACCCAACGCACGCTCAGCTCGGGGACCCACCTGCCCGCCGATGTCTCGAACGGCAAGGCAAACTTGGCGCCCAACGCGCTACGCACCGAGCTGCTGCCCGCGCTGCCCACCGACAATGCTGCGCCGTTACCGCCAGTTTCCGTGTAGCTGTTCTGATTCAGATAGCTATACGTGAAGCTCGCGAGCGGCGTGACAATGGCACGCCCCACGGCCAACGGCCACCCGAACTCGGCGCTGGTCACGTATTGCTGGCCATTGAAGTTACCGTTGGCCGCGCCGTTAAAGCCCTGCATCGTGACGAGGCGTGTCGAATTGTAGCGCTGCATCACCACCGAACCCGTGAGGTTCACGTACCACGGCTCGCCGGTGTATGCGGCATACCCGATGAGCCCGTACCCATTCACGCTGGTCGTGTTGCCAGACGTGCTGCCGTCATTGTTGATGACGGTGCGCGAAAACTGGAACGCACCACCGGCACGCACATGATCGCCGAATGCCCGGTCGGCGCCCACGAGCAGGCCGCCGTAGTTGGCGCTGTAGCCATCGACACCGTCACGTGCAGACTGACTGGCGTGACCACCGAACGCCTGTCCCCAGACCCCCCAGTTCGCCGCACTGTCCCCCGTCGCGACACCGGTCCCCCCTGCCTGGGCCAGACGCAAGCCGTTGACGTGCGAGTTGACCACGCCCAGCGAGTCGAAGGTCGCTGCACCGGCGGCGCGCGTGTTTTGCGCCGCGGCAAGTTGCTTGCCGACACGGTTGGCAGCGTCCCCCGAGCGGTCGCTGAGCGAACCGAGCGTTGCGTTGAACAGATTCAGCAGTTGCGGATCGCTCACGCCGGTGTAACCCAGCAGCCCGTGCAGCGCCGACGAGGCATTCGGCGTCGAGGCAATCGTGGCGTTGGTGCGCGGATCGAACGCCGACAGGCCACCGTTGTTACTGGCGTTGGCCACCTGCGGGCTGGTGCCGGCGCTACCTCCACCGATAACGCCCGCGCTGCCCCCCGTATTGATGCCGCCGTTGCCGCTGTCGTTATTAGCCCCGGTTCCGTTGGCGAGCGTCACCACCAGACTCTTGTGTGTGCCGTTCGCCACTTCGGCGCCGCTCGCGTCGAGCGTATTGGAACCGTTCACGCTGTAGACGAGCGAGCTTGCGTTGTAATTGGCAGTGCCTGCCGTGTCGATGACCACGTAGCGTTGGCCCGCCGCAAAGTTGTAACCCATCGATTGCAGGGCAACACGCGAGCCTGCGGCAAGCGTCGTATTGCCGCTTACAACAAGACGACCGTAGCCGCTGTCGCTCGACATGTCGCCCGTCGTCACGGCATTGCCGGCAACGCCGATCTGAAGCTTCGCGCCGGCCGCCTGCGCATAGTTGCCCGAGACCTGAATCGTCTTGTTGATCTGCAAGACCGACGCGTCGTTATATGCCGTACGCGTGCCCCCCAGATCGAAATGATTACCCACGACGAGGTTGCCGCCATTGAAGCGAACGTCGGCATTGGTGCTGACGATCGTGCCGCTGTAGGTCGGGCCGAAGCTCGTGATCGTGCCGAACGTGCCATCCGTCGGGCCGCTGATGCGCAGATCGTTCGGCGAGCGGTTGATGATCCAGCCCGCGATAACCCCCGCGTTGTAAATCTGGCCGATCGATGACGTCGCACTCTGATTCGAAATGGCGCCTCCCAGACCTGTGATCAGACCACCGGCCAGGTTGTTGATCGTGCCGATCGCGCTCTCGTTGTAGATCCCGTAGTAACCACCGGAGATCGTCCCTGCGTTGCTGATGGCGCCAATCGTCCCGCCGTATAGCGTGCCATTGGCGGTCGTCCAGCCATTGCTGATGCCAGTCGAATAGTTCGTATCGGTTCCTGTGAAGCGGCCACCGGCGAGGTTTTCGATCGTCGAAATCGTACCGCCGTAGTTGGACAGACCTGCGGACGTACCCACGACGCCACCGCTATTGCTGAGCTTACCGAGCGTGGAGTCAGACGATGCATTGCCGGACGGCGCGATCATGACGCCGGTGTAGCCGGTGATCAGCCCGCTGTTGTTGATCGAGCCGACCTGCCCCGTGCTCCATACCCCGACGCCCGTCGACTGCGTCGTGGTGGCCGCAATCGTGCCGGTGTTCACTGCCGTGCCGAGCGCCCCCGTGTTGGCAACACCCAGCCGGGCACCCGTGATCTGTCCGCTATTCTCGAGGCGGGTCAGCACGTTCACAGTGTTCACGCCAGCCATGTTGTCCGAGAGCAGCGAGCCATTGTTGACGAGCGTGCCGACCACACCGCCGTTGTAGATCGCCGAGTCAGTCGCACCGGTGGCATGAATCTGGCCGTTGTTCTCGATGCGGCCGATACCGCCGCCGTTCCCACCGACCGACAACGCGGACGTCCCCGTCAGCGTGCCATTGTTCGTGAGCGAACCGAGCGAGCCATTGATGGAGGCAAACGTCGCGCCCGAGATCGTGACGTTCGCCCCGTCGAACGTCCATGCGGGTGAAACGTCGATCGGCGTGCCGGGTACGAGCGCCGTCGTGCCCCCGATGGTGCCGAGAAACTGAGGTGCGAAGATCGTCACCACCAGATCCAGATTGTTACCGTTACCGACCTTCGCACCGCTCGCAGCCAGTGCCGGATAGCCATTCACGACATAGCGCAGCGATCCTTCGTTGTAGATCGCCGAGCCCGCCGTATCGATGACCACATAGCGCTGGCCTGTTGCGAAGGTATAGCCGAGCGATTGCAAAGCGATGGTCGAGCCCGGCGTGATGTAGCTGTTGCCCGCGACAACCAGACGGCCGTACCCGGCATCGGTAGCGAAGTTGCCCGTAGTGAAGGCTCCGTTCGCCACGCCGATTTGCAGCGTGCCATCGGTGCCTTGCGAGTAATTTCCTGCCACGCGAAGCACATTGTTGATCTGCAACACCGACGAATCGTTATACGCCGTGCGAGCGTTATTCAGATCGAAGTGATCGTTGAGCAGCAGCTTGCCGCCGTTGAAGTGCACGTCGGCATTCGTACTGACGATGGTGCTGGAGTACGTGGGACCGTAGCCGGTGAGCGTGCCGAACGAACCGTCAGTCGCACCGCTGATATACAGATTGTTCTGCGAGCGGTTGATGATCCAGCCGGCAATCGTGCCGGCGTTGTTGATCTGCCCGATGGACGCTGTACTCGCCTGATTCGAGATCGCACCGCCCACCCCGGTGATCAGGCCGCCCGCGAGGTTGTTGATCGTGCCGATGTTCGCGTCGTTGTAGATACCGTAATATCCGCCGGAGATCACCCCGGCATTCTTGATAACGCCGATCGTGCCCCGATAGTCGATGCCGCCGACGGTCGTATTCGAGTTGGCCACGGCGGAAATCAAGGAAGACAGCGTGCCGCCGGTCGCAAGAATCTGGCCACCGATCTGGTTATCGATCGTGCCGATATTGGCACCCACATTCCCTACGCCCTGCTGCGAACCCGAAATCGTGCCGCTATTCGTCAGGAGGCTCATTTGCGCATTGGCGGCCCCCGTCTTGACCGACCCCAAACCGTAGAAGCCCGTGATAAGCCCTGTATTGGTCAACTGCCCCAGTTGCGCCGAGTTCAGCGCGCCATAGCCCGACGACGCGCGGATAGTGCCTGAATTGAGTGCCGACGTCAGCACGCTGCTGTTGTTCAGGCCCTGCAAGAAGCCCGTGATCGTTCCGCTGTTCTCGAAACGGGAAATCGATCCGCCGTTGCCTACACCCGCGAATGTCCCGGTGGTCACCGATCCACGGTTAACCAATGTGCCGATCGTACCGCTGTTGTACATCCCCGAACTGCTACCCGTTGGGGCGATGAGACCGTTGTTCTCGACGCTCGTCACATTGGCGGTCGCGGCGAAGGACAACGCGAAAGCGCCAGTGAGTGTGCCGTTGTTTGCGATCGATCCGAGTGCACCCGTAATTGTGGCGAAGGTAGTTCCCGTGATCGACAGATTCGTGCCAGTGAAGCTCCACGCCGACGATGATGTATCCGGGGTGCCGGAAAAGAGCGTCGTCACACCACCGATCGTCGCAACAGGGGAAGCCACTGCATATGATGTCCCGGCGTTGAGCGAGACAACCGCGAGGGCCGCCGCTGCCGCCGCTTTGCGCGCACGACGACGATCGACCGGGCGCGACTTCCCGCCGTGACCGCTGGCCGCCTCGGATGCCACTTGATAAATGCCCAGACTGGCGCTCCACACCACACGATAGATGCGATTCATTCGATTCCCCTGGTAGCAGTTTTCTTCTTGAGATGCGTTGCATAGTGAATCCGCTGCGAATCCGCTGCGAATCCGCTGCGAATTCGCACACGCGCCAGACACGCGTACGCAAGCGCTTCGCGATCGAAGCGAAGTGCGGCGGTATGGGTCTGACGGGTATTCGAACGGAAGAAGCGCGCGGCGCTATCGCGTTAAAGCGAGAGATAAGTCCGGTTGCTTTATGGGCACGGCAATAAGATCGACTGCGCGCGGCGCAGCCATATCGATTTTGCGAGAAGTGGCACGAAACATTCGGACTACCCCTTTATTGTTTGACGGCACGATGTGCTTGTTATATTTGGTAATTTTTATTTGCCGGCAATCCTTTCACACGCTTACAAGACTGTCAATCGCCATTTGTGTCGTACAACTATGTTATTTATTTTATTTATTTATATTTGACACAGAGAAACGACACCGCCTCCGAAAACGATGCCATCGATCGTAATAATGGCGTAAGAATTGAAGCCTCTTCCAATCACGGTCGTCATCAGTGTTCATCTCCCATTTTGTGCGCTCCGATGAACTGACATTTCCTGAGACGTAGCCACGCTCAGCGCGCTTTACAGGCTTGCGCTACACTCGCCTGACCCATCAAAGACAGGGAATTCCAATGAGCACGAACATCGAAACCATTACCGTCAATCGCAACGACGGCACCGCCGCAACGCTGGGCGACTACGCCGGCAAAGTGCGTCTGGTCGTCAACGTTGCATCGAAGTGCGGCCTGACGCCGCAATACGAGGGCCTCGAGCGTCTGTATCAAGAGAAGCGCGCCGCCGGTCTCGAAGTCCTGGCCTTCCCCGCGAACAACTTCAAGGGTCAGGAGCCCGGCACCGATGCGGAAATCCTCGACTTCTGCACGACGCAATACAACGTCACGTTTCCGCTGTTTGCCAAGCTCTCTGCGCTCGGCGACGATCGCCACCCGCTCTACACGGCACTCGTCTCGGCACAGCCCGAGGCCATCGGCGAAGGCCCGTTCCGTGAGCGTCTGAAAGGCTTTGGTGTCGAGCGGGAGAACCCCGCCGACGTGCTGTGGAACTTCGAGAAGTTCCTGATCGGCCGTAACGGTCAGGTGGTGGCCCGCTTCGCGCCGGACGTCAAAGCCGACGATCCGCGCCTGGTCGCCGCCATCGACGCCGAACTGGCCAAGTAATCCCGCCAGAAAAATGAAAAAAGGGGGCTGCGCAACGCAGCCCCCTTCAATGACCGACGCCCCGACTCAGCGCTTGGCCGTGTCGGTCATGAACTTGCCTGCCGGCGCTTCACCGCCCTTCTTCTGGCGGCGCGTGTTGCCATCCAGTCCGCCGTCCACCGCCCATTCCGCAAACACCGTCGGCCCCGGCTCAAAGTCGCGCGGTTGCCATTCCGGTGTGAGAATGTCCTCGTCCGCGTAATACTCGATCAGCGCGCCGCACGGGTTCTTGAAGTACCAGAAATACGCCGACGAAATCGGATGGCGGCCCGGCCCCAATTGCGTTTCCCACCCGCACCGGTCGATATGCATGCCACCGCCGAATACCTCGTGAATATCGCGCACCGTGAACGCGACGTGATTCAGCCCGCGCTTGCCATTGGGCAACGCCAGCAAGAACAGATCGTGATGGCCACCGTGCGGTGCACAGCGCATGAACGCGCCTCGCTCCGGATACCGATCGGACAACTCGAAGCCGAGCTTGTCCGCATAAAACGCCTGCGTGACCGCCAGCGCATTGGTGAAGAACACGACGTGCCCCACTTCGATCGGCTGCGCGCGTTCGTACACCGGGCTCGGCGTATTCACACGCTGCGCCGGAATCCCCCAGGGGTTAGTCGGTGCGCCCTGCACGTCCACCGGACGCTTGGCCGTCACCTCGACCCGCATCGCGAGCCCATTCGGGTCGATGCACCCGGTCGCGCCATCCCTGAAGTAATACCCCGGCTGGTCGGCAAGCCGGTCGGCGATAGCGGCAACCTCGCCGGCCGTCGTCACGCCCCACGTGAGCTCGCGCAACGTCGGACCATCTTCCATTGCCGGGGGCAACGACGGGTCGTCGTGACGCACCGCCAGCACGCGGCAACCGTTGAGCGTTTCGAAGCGCGCACCGTTGGCGTCTGCATGCACTTCGGTGAGTCCCCAATCGCCCAGAAATCGACGGCAGGTGTCGAGGTCGGTGACCCCGTAGGTAATTTGTTCGATGCCCAGAATCGTCATGACAGTCTCGGGTAAGGGTTCGGAGTCGAAGCGGTCACAGATCCAGCGTCAGACGGTCGCCCTTGCAACCGGACACGCAAATCATCATGACCTGATTCCCGGCACGCTCGGATGCACTCAGCACCGAGTCGCGATGATCGGGGCAGCCGTCGAGGACACGCGTCTCGCATGCGCCGCACACGCCTTCCATGCAGCTATGCTCGGCGTCGATACCGGCGGCAAGCAAGGTGTCGAGCAACGTCGCGCCGGCCGGCACGGCGATCTCCCTGCCTGACTTCGCGAGCGTGACCACATAGCCTTCGGACGTTGCCGGTGCCGGCGCATCGGGAGCCGCCGCAAATCGTTCGATATGAACGTTGGTGATGCCGGCTTGGGCACATGCCGCCTCAAAGGCATCGAGCATCACGCCGGGGCCACAGCAATAGGCGTGCGTCCCGGCGGGCTGCCCCGACAGAAAATCGGCGAGCGAGGCCGGCTTGCCATCGTGCTGATCGTCGAAGTGATACGTGATGTCACCACCCAGCGCGTCGAGTTCGTCGACGAAAGCGGCCTGTGGCGCGGTGCGCGCGCAGTACATCAGCTTGACGCTGCGGCCCAGCGCGCGCAGGCGCCGGTACATGCAGAGGATCGGCGTCACCCCGATGCCGCCCGCGATGAGCACCGTGTGTTCGGCAGACTCGTCGAGCACGAAGTGATTGCGCGGCTCGGAGATCTCCAGCGTCATCCCCACGCGGAAATTGTCGTGAATGAAACGCGAGCCGCCGCGGCTTTTCGGATCGGCCAGAATGCCGAGCACATAACGGCTCTGCGGGCTCTGCTGGCTTTGCTGGTTCTGCTGCCCCTGCTCGCCCGGCGCGTTCACCAGCGAATAACTGCGCACCAGTCCGCTCGGCAGATGCAGATCGATATGCGCCCCCGGCGTGAAGCCGGGGAACGGTGCACGGCTGCCCGCCGCAGGCACGAGTTCAACGCTCATGATGCCCGCCGCTTCATAGCGAAGCGTGCGCACCATCGCCGACAGGTTTGACTTGCTCATAACGACGCTCTCTGATGTCTCTGATGTTGCTTTGTTCTGATGACGTCCGCCACGTCAGCCAGCAGCGGACATATCGATGTCGAGTCGCGCAAACGCCTCGATCTCCACGCGCAGTTCCGGGAACACCAGAGCGCTCACCTGCACGAGCGTCGAGCAGGGATACGCGCCACCGTTCGCCGCCACGTCGGCAAAGACCTCTCGCCGCGCGCGGCCAACGTCGTCCTTGTCGGCAATGTCGGTCACGTACACCACCAGCTTGTAGATGTTCGCCAGACTGCCGCCCCCCGCCTCGACCAGCGCGCGGATCTTGCCGAGTACTACGAGCGTTTGCTCATAGGTCGTGAGCGGCGACTGCGAATCTCGCGTGGCCGGATGTGCCGTCATGCCCGACATCAGAATTTCATTGCCGAAGCGAATGCCATGGCTCCAGGTTGCCGTGCCGGGATCGGGCACGGCCGGTGCACGGATACGCTCGGCCTTGAGGGGATGGTCGATTGCCATGAAGCGTCTCGTGCGGCTTACGCCTTGCCCGTCTGCATGCGCTCGAGCTCCGCCTTCGCCAGATTCTTCAGATGGCGGCGCAGACGCACGATGCCCATGTCGTGTTGATAGAGATGCTCGTTCTGGTTGGCATCCGGCTCCATGTCTTCGAGCATCACGCGATCCTGCTCCAGCACCGCCCAGTGACGTGCCTCGAGACGATTGCGATACAGGAAGCGCCACGTATCGCGCTGCCAGCCGGCGAGCTTGCGGCAACGCCAGTGAAACACGGCGGCGAGCTTCGGCGAGATGGGCGTATAGCTGCCCACGATCACGAAATTACCGCCGGGGCCACCCGTCTTCGGATAGGGAATCTCCAGACGCATCCAGTGCGTGCCCGTGTCGGCCCACTCGGTCCAGTCGAAGTTCACGTCGCGCTGGCCTTCCTTCTCGAAGACGAAGCCGCGCTCGGTGTCGCGAATGCGGAACGCGGCCGAATTGTCGCCCTCGGCCATCGAGTGCGACTGCTTGTGCAGATACGTGCCGTGCATCGGGTCCATCACGTTGTCGAGCACATACCGGTAGTCACCCTTCCACTCCGTGTAGCACAGGAACGACGAGAATTCGCCGTCAGCATCGAGTTCTTCCGGCAACACAAGCGGCGGCGGCGTGTCGATGTTCTGCGTGGCGTTGAACAGCCAGATCGCATCGTTGCGCTCGACGATGTGATACGACTGCGTCGGGCGCGAGCCTTCGAGCTTGCAGCCCGGGCTGCCCGGCACACGCATGACGGTGCCATCGCTACGCACCTGTACGCCGTGATAGCCGCATGCGATGCGGTCACCCATCACGATGCCCTTCGAGAGCGGCGCGCCACGGTGTGGGCAATGGTCGTCAAGCGCATGCACCTTGTTGTCCTGATCGCGCCAGAACACCAGCTTCTTGCCCAGACGGCGCAGCGAGACCGGCTCGCGGCCAATCATGTGCGACGGGCAAATCGGATACCAGAGTTGCTTCAGGCCGCGCTCGAGAATGGCGTCGGCGGTAAGAACAGGCTGTTGCGTAGTCATGGGGAACCTCTCCATCGCGGTCGCTGCGCGCGCTCGGCACGCAACGATCGCGCTATGTGATGTTTTTACTCTTCGGCCATTCGTGCGATCTGCGCGGTGTAGATCGCTTCGGTCCACACGTCACCTTCCTGCGGCCCGGGCCCGGTGCGATTCAGATAGGCCACCAGACCCGCCAGATCGTGCGTACCGGCGGCATAGGCGCGCTCGATGGCGTCGCCCAGCAGGCTTTCGTATTGCGTCGGCTCATGACGACGCGCTTGATGCGGTTCCAGATAACGGTCCATCATTTCCCTCCATTGCGAACCCGTTCACGAATGCGCGCGTGCACGGGTACGAAGTCATAAGTCGGATAGCATTCGGTACGGAACACGCCCCACGCCGAGCGCTCCAGTTCGACGTTGACCACCGGCAGCAAGTGCGGTGGCAGCTCCAGCGTGACGATCTGGCCAAAGCCCATCGCCACCGTCCACGACACCACCTTCACGCCGGCCGGCGGAAAGCGCTCCCACCATTCGGCCGCCTTCAGACGCGCCTGAAAATCGTCGAGATTGTTCGACTGGTCATGACGCAGGAACACCGTGAGCAGCATCGTCTCCGGGTGGACGGCAGCCGTCGCAGCCGCTAAGCGCGGGGTGGGTTCGCTCATGGGTCGTCCCGCCTTATTGCACGAACTGATTGGTGAAGAGGTCGGCCGGGTTCGACTTCTCGCGGATGACCTTTTCCTGCGCATAGAAGTCTTGCAGCTTCGTCACGCGCGCCGGATCGAACGCGCCCAGACGCTGCTGGCCCGGATAGACGTTGCGGGCGTAATACGTGAGGATCTTCTCGATCTCGGCTTCCTTACCCTTGTAAGCGGGCACCGCCGCGCAGTACTCCTTGGCCGCGCCGGCCGGGTCTCGCATGATCTCGGCCACCGACTTGATCGTGGCGCGAACGAACTTGCGGATCATCTCCGGCTTCTCGGCGATGGTCTTGTCGGACGCCAGAATCGCCTGCGCCATACCCGGGAAATACTTGTCCGTCGACGTCATGGTGATCTTCACCCCGGCGTCTTCGATGTTCTGCGCCCACTCCGGCGTGCCCACCATCACTTCCGCCTTGCCCGTGGCAACCTGCTGCCACACGCCGGCCGGGCCTGCGCCCTGAATGCGTGCGTCGTTGCGCGTGAGACCGGCAGAAGCGAGCAGGCCGAGCGTGGCGTAGAAGCCGGTGTCCTGATAGGCCAGCACGGTGATCGTCTTGCCCTTCAGATCGGCAGGCGATTTGATGTTGGCGTCATCGCGCACGACCAACTGGTGCAACGTGCGACCGCCCAGCAACGCCACACCCTTGATGGGAATGCCGTTCGGACGCAGCACAATCGGCGTGTCGCCAAGCCCGCCGCCGAGGTCGCCGTTACCGGAGGCGAGTTGCTTGCCGACGTCCGCACCGCCCTGCACGGTCAGCCAGCGCACCGACAACCCCTCGGCTGCGTAGTACCCCTTCTTCTCGGCGAGCATCAGCGGCGCGAAGGCCGGCAGGTTGGCCGGCGCCGGGAGCAGATAGGTGATCTGCTGGGTCGTCGCCTGGGTCGCCGGCTGGGCCATGACCGGCCCCGCCAGACTCGTGAATGCGGCCACGGCACACAGGCCAGCCGCTCGACGCGCGTGGCGCGCCAACGATGCACGGAAAATCGACAACATATTTCTGCCTCGCTCAAGTATCGGATTACCGCGATGCCCCGTGCATCGCGGCTTGCATTGCCACTACCCGTCGTTCACACCCGGCCCGCCCAAGCCAGCGGGTTGTCGTTCATGCCCCAATAGAGGCTCTTCTGGTTCGTGTACTCCAGCAGGCCCAGACGCCCCTTCTCGCGGCCCATGCCGCTCGCTTTCCACCCGCCGAACGGCGTCGAGATCGAGAACTGCTTGTAGGTATTGATCCAGACGGTGCCGGTCTCGAGCGCACGCCCCACACGCCAGGCGCGCTTGTAGTCGCGTGTCCAGATGCCGGCCGCCAATCCGTAGACGCTGTCGTTCGCCTCGGCCAACAGATCGTCTTCGTTCTCGAACGGCAGTACCGCCAGCACCGGCCCGAAGATTTCTTCCTGCACCATACGGGCCTGATTCGTCAGCCCTGCGATGATGGTCGGCAGGTAGAAGTAGCCCTTCTCGCGGCCGTCGCCCGCAGGACGCTCGCCGCCGCACAGCACGCGACCGCCCTCTTCCAGTCCGATGGCGACATAACGTTCGATGGAGTCGCGATGCGCCGATGTGACGAGCGGCCCCATCTGCGTGTCTTCGCGTAGCGGATCGCCCACGCGCAACTGCTTCGCGCCTGCCACGAGCCGCTCGACAAACGTGTCGAAGATCGCCTTGTGGACGAACAGGCGCGAGCCGGCGATGCAAGACTCGCCCGACGAGCTGAAGATGCCGTAGAGCACACCGGCCACGGCGTGATCGATGTCGGCGTCTTCGAACACGATGGTCGGCGACTTGCCCCCGAGTTCGAGCGAGACCGGCATGAGCTTGTCGGCCGCCAGTCGCGCGATGCCGCGACCGACCTCGGTGCCGCCCGTGAAGGCGACCTTCTTAACCTTGGGATGGCGCACCAGAATGTCGCCGATGACAGAGCCCTTGCCCGGCAGCACCGACAGCACGCCGCGCGGCACACCGGCGGCTTCGCAGATGCGCCCCAGTTCGAGCGAGGCGAGCGGCGTGACTTCGGCCGGCTTGAGCACCACGGCATTGCCTGCCGCGAGCGCCGGGGCGAGCTTCTGCGCGTCTGACGCAATCGGCGAATTCCACGGCGTGATGGCAGCCACGACGCCGAGCGGCTCGTGCACGCTCATCGTCAGGTAATCGCCACGCGACGGCGTCAGCGTTTCCTCGATCGTCTCCAGGCACGATGCGAAGTAGCGGAACGTGCCCGCCGCACTCGCGACAAGCGCGCGCGTCTCGCTGATCGGCTTGCCGTTGTCGCGCCGTTGCAGATGGGCGAGCGCTTCCGCGCGTTGCGTAATGCCGTCGGCCACACGATGCAGCACGGCGGCGCGTTGATGCGGTTTGAGCCCCGCCCAGTCGGCGCGACGCCACGCCGCGTCGGCCGCTTCAACGGCTTCCACGGCATCCTCGGCACCCGCCGCCGCAATCTCGGCGTTCACACTCTCGTCCGCCGGATACAGACTCTGATAGCGCTTGCCGGTACCGGCGCGCCATTCGCCGCCGACCAGAATGTCGCTCGAAAACCCTTGCAGCAAATCTTGATGGCTCATGGTGAGTTTCGTCCTGCTAGATCACACAGTTCGCCACGCGATTACGCAGCGCGCGAATGGCGGAATAAGCGGTGAGTGCCGACGTCTTGGGGTTGTCCGGCAACGGCTTGCCGCACATCTCCAGCGACATCTCGCCGAATGCGCCGCGTGCGCAAATGTGATGGATGTTGCGCGTGGTGGCGGGATCGGCGATCAGTCGCACGCGCGTTGCATCGAGCCCGAGACCGGCGATGGCCACGGTGGCCGCCACGTTCGCGTTCTTCGGATACAGACGTGCGGCATCGCGGGCGCTGCCCTCGAAGATCACAGTCGCCGTGGTGAGCGCCGACAGATCGCAGACCTGTTCGGCCGGCGTGCCCTGCCAGCCCATCGGCGGCTTGCGTCCGGTGTAGAGCACTTCGTCCAGACCGCCTTCACGTGCGGCGGCAATCGCATCGATGCCGCCGATGGCCCCGGAGAGCAGCGTGACGGTCGACGCGCCGTCCTTCGCGGCCTGTTCGAGCGCGGCGAGCAACTCGGTGTCGGACAGCGCACCGATCGACGCCACCGCGCAGTCGATACCCGACTTGAGCAGCGGCACGACGTGACCCGAGAGCGCACTGTGCCCCGCGCACTCGAGCACGAAGTCCGGACGGCTGGAGAGGGCCTGCGCCGACGACACCACCTCGGTGCCTGCGCGCACACAGCCGCGAACGCGCTCGGCGGCGTCTTCCGGCACGATCACGTGGCCCACGCGCAGGTACGGATCGCTCGCGCACGCTTCGTAGACCTTGGAGCCAATGGCGCCAAAACCGATCAGCGCGACGTCAACGGGACGGTGGTTCAATTCACGCATTTGCGCTCTCCCGAACCGGCGGGCCGGCAAAGTGTGATGCGAAGCTGCCCACCGACAGCATGTCGACTTCGAGCAGCACCGGGCCGTCGTGCGCGAAGGCACGGGCAACCGCGCCCTCCGCCTGATCGATATTCGTAATGCGCTCGTGCTTGAGTTGCAGGCTCGCGCAGAACGCGGCGAAGTCCGGCTGATGGAGTTGCACGTAGTGACGGCGGCCGCCGTATTGCGCGTCCTGAATGTTGCGAATCACGCCGTAGCATTGATCGTTCATCAGCAGAATCACGACCGGTGCCTTCTCCTGCACTGCGGTGGCGAGTTCGCCCACGTTGACCATCAGGCCACCGTCGCCGCACAGGGCCACGGTCTTCTTCGCGTTACCCGCGAGCGCCGCGCCGATCCCCATCTGCATGCCTTGACCGATACCGCCGCCCAAGGCGTGCACGCCAGCGCGCGGCGAGAAGATCTTCAACAGACGGTTGCCCCACGTGCTGTTCGAGATCGTGACGTCGCGCACCCAGTTGAAGTCGCGGCCCAACGCGCCTTGCAGTGCCGCAACCAGTTGACGGTAAGGCCCGAGGCCTTCCGTCACCTGTTTGACGGCGGCGTCGCGTGCGGCGGCGAGATCGGCATGGAACGCCGGGTCGATCGAGAGACGTCCTTGCAGACGGTCGGCCAGTGCATTGAGCACGCTTGCGGCGTCGCCCTGAACGAACAGATCGTTGCGATACCCTCGGCTATCCGCCAGACCATCGGCGTCAACCCGATAGAGCGGACGCGGCAGCGCCAGCTTGTACTTGAGCGTTTCATTGCCGCGCAAACGCGAGCCGACCACGAGCACCGCGTCGCAGGTCTTGTAAAACTTCTCGACCGTCGGGTGGATGTTGAATGCGCCGAGCGTGGCCGCATGATCTTCCGGCACGATGCCGCGCCCCTGCACGCTGGTCACCACGCCGAAG
>NZ_JAELTP010000039.1 GCF_016428915.1 Pandoraea sp. ASV26 | reverse complement strand
GCGGGACCGCGACTCACCTCCTCGGCGATCTCCCGATTGGCATTAAATGCACAGCTCGCTCACCGCGAACCCCGCATCGCGCCTTCCAGACTGGCTGAACGGTTGATTGATGGCGAAGCAGCACACCCATCGTTCGTCAGTGAGCGCCACTCCCCGCAATGCCCATAATTGGACAAGGTCGTGATTATACACAGAAAATGCATGAAATGCACAATATCCGACCGCCCCCAATCCCAAACGGGCCCCGCCGGCAGACGACGAGGCCCGTTGAAGCCCGGGGAAAGGCGTCTGCCTCCCCCCCCTGTTCAAGCCGGAATACTGCGTAAATCGGCCCGAAAACCCGCTTAGAACTTGTGACGCAGGCCAGCAATCACGGCGATCTGCGACTGGCCGCCGTCACCCGTCGGGCCGCCCACGTTGTCGATCGCGGCAACGACAGCGTCACCCGTCGCGCGCTGATAAACCCCCGTCAGGTACGACTCCGTGCGCTTGCTGAACGAGTACACGCCGCCCAGGTTGACCTGGAACCAGCGCGGCTTCGTGCCCTTGCTGATACCCGACAGAGCGTTCGCACCGCTCACGCTGCCATCGCTGTAAATAAAGGCCAGACCGCCCAGCAGGTTCGGCGTCACCTGATACTTGCCGTTCAGTTCGAACGTGTTCACACGAATCGACGACTGATTCGTGTAGCGCACCTTGGCATAGCTGTACACGAAGCCGAGGGTCGCAGCCTGAATCTGGTACGAAACGCCCGCCGCCGCGATATCGTGCTTGTCGACAGCGCTCGTGTAGAAGATGTCGGTAGCACTCGAGTAATCGTTCGACACGGCACCGCCAGCGTTGGCCGTACCGGGGCTTGCCAGGTGCATGTAGCCGAGCGCCGCCGTGAGCGGACCGTTGGCATACGATGCGCCCAGGCTGAATGCATTGTTATGCGAGAAACCCGTGCCGTTGCCGGTGTTGGGTTCATTGCTGAAACCGTACAACGCGCCGAACGAGAACCCGCTGTAGTTCGCGCTCGTGTACTTGACCGAGTTGTTGACGCGGAACGAGTTGTACAGGTTATCGATGTCGCCAATGTGCGCGCCGTATTGCGTGGCCCACTGCTTGGCCGACGTGATCGGACTCACGAAATCAACCACGGAATCGTACTGACGGCCGATCGTCACGGCGCCAGCTTGTGCACTCTGCAAGCCCACATATGCCTGACGGCCGAACATGCGGCTGTTTTGCAGCAGACCGCCGTTGGTCAGGCTAAAGCCGTTTTCCAACACGAACACCGCCTTCAAGCCGCCACCCAGATCTTCCGAACCCTTCAGGCCCCAACGGTTGCCCTGGCCGATGCCGCTCACGGCCTGGATGTTGTGAGCCCCCTTGCCATTCAGACCGCTGGCGACATTGTTGACGTAACCGATACCCGCGTCGATCACACCGTAGAGCGTGACGTTACTCTGCGCCATCGCCGGCGAGGCGACGGCAAAGCTGGCAACCGCCAGCGCCGTGAGTTGGAAGCGCTTCATGTTTTCCTCTTTGATAGTGGTCTTATATTTTTTTGCCCGCCACAGCGGACATCCCATGTCGACGCCAGTTGCTCACGTCCCCCGGGACGAATTTGCTGCAACCGCATATGCCATGGAGTGCTTAACAAATGACTAGCGGTGCTCTCCTGCGAAGGAAAAAGCACCGCTGATGATCGGTGAAGCGACGGCATTCTGACACGTTAATGACACATTTCGCACAGCAGTGGTGCGCTTGCAACACATGAAATTCACGACATATGCGTCTGTAACGCGATCGATTCGGTAACCGTAATATCAGCCATCACCTGTGCAATATGCGAGGCGCCCCTATCCGCTGAGAAAGCCCCCGAATGACAGCGACTCATCGACCCAATGAAAAACGGCGCGTCGCCGGACTGGCGCGCGCCGTTGAACAGGAGCTTCGTGACGTCGGTGCGATCGTTGCCGAAACGCGCCGCGCGCCCCGCTCGTATTTGCGGTTATGTCGTGCGACGACCCGAGGCGGTCTTGAGCGGCTTGGGTGACTTGGGTGGCGGCATGCCAACCGGCGCAGCAGGTGCTGCGGCACGCTTGCGAGTCTTGGCGGCATTGCCGGGCGCGACGGGTTCGGCCGCGATGCTCGACTTCTCCGCCGCCACACCGTTGGCAGCCCCGACAGCAGCAGGCGCGCCATTGCCGACTCTCGGCGCTCGCGCCAATTTCGTCGCCGCAGCATCCTTCGCTGTTTTACCGGGCTTCACGACCGTATTGGGTTTGTCCGCTTTCGGCGTCTTATCGGACTTAGCGCCCTTCACAGCCTTCACCACCTTCGGCGTTTTTTCCGCTTTGACGGATTTTGCCGCTTTGGTCGGCTTGGTCGGTTTGGCGGGCTTGGGCGTCACCGGCTTGGCAGACGTCTTCGGCGTAGCCTTCGCGGCAGCAGCCAATTCGAGATCAATGGTGTGCTTGAGTCCGGCGATCACCGGCGCGGCCAGATCGTCCGTGAAATGATCGAACCAGCGCTTGGCCTGCAAGAGTTTTTTCCCGCCGAGGCGTCGCTTGTGACCTTCGTCGCTGGCGAGCACCTTGGCCGACAGGCGTGCGCGGCCTTTCGAGAGGCGTTCGAGAACCGTGATGATGGTGAACCCGCGATGCGACGTCTTTTGCTCTGCAGACATATTGGCCTCCTGATGTACCCGCCTGGCGACGGGCCCGGATTGGATCGATGCCACGATCTGAATCACGTGGATGCGTCCGATCCTACCACGCCGTAATGCTTGTGCCAGCAGGCCAGGGGCCTCACGGGCGACGAGTGTATGGCGGATGCAACCTCATCAGTCAGCTCGGGGGCCTGTGCAAACGATTGCGCGCTGGCCGACATCGCGAAACGGACATCCTTATCGAGGAAAGCCCGCATGAGCACCAGGTTGATGTCCTGCTGAAGATCGATGCGCCAGTCCCAGTCGGGACGAAGCAGGGAAATTCAATAGCGTTGGAGTCATCTTGGCCTGCTCGCGCAAAAGACAAGATGTCAGCACATGTCATCAACTGTCAATTGTCCCTAAGGGGACGTTTGCGCGTGCTTGCGCATTTGGCGCAGCCTAGCGAGAGAACTGCGAAGAACAACCACTGCGCAACTCACGACATTGGCAGAGGCATTGCAGATTAACCGCGATTGTCGATCCAGTCGCGCGCCCATGTGGAGGCGTGTCCCAGTGCCTGCATTTCGGTATCGAAATAGTCGAGCGCATGGAACGTATAGGCGGCTGACGCGGCTTCAGCGGCGTCACCTCGCTCAAGCAGCAGGTTGGCGGCAAACCAGCCGTCCGGCAGCCGATAAGCGGAAGGGGAAACTAGATATCCGTTGTAACGGTGGCTATGGTTATTATTTTTCATAAGCGATAAGCGAGCGACATTTGCACGGCATTCGGCCATACAAATTGAATAACTGCGAAATGGTAGCGAAAGGGGAGCGAGACAGATCGTGTCGAGAAGACAGATGATGCGCACCTCGATACGATGCGATCAAATCGGGAGCGCAGGGCTCCGCGAGGATGCTATGCAAGCAAAGGGCCGGTGTCCCGGCCCTTGAACTACTTTACTGCGGGGTGATATTCGAAGCTTGCATGCCCTTCGGGCCACGCTTGGTTTCGTAGCTCACCTTCTGGTTCTCTGCGAGCGACTTGAAACCGTCGCCGCGAACTTCGGAGAAGTGAGCGAACAGATCGTCGCCGCCAGCGTCCGGCGTAATGAAGCCAAAGCCCTTGCTATCGTTGAACCACTTAACAGTACCCGTTTCCATAATAATTCCTTGAAATGAACATAACAGCTCCGTTGCGGAGCGAGAAAAACTTCAAGGAGTAGGAGAGGACAGCGAATACTGCGCACAGCACGCAGAAAAATGATGATCAGCAATCGTGCTTCTTGAATGTTTCAACGCGGACAATACGTTGATAGTCCGGGACTGTCAAGGCATTTCGTGAAGCGAGGACGTTATCGGTCAAGGCGCCCCTACGCGGATCACTACTGCAAAGTCGATCGCGGGCGGCAAACCGGGTGTCGCAACAGCCGCCTGCCGTATCGGCCCCGGAACATCGTTGAACGATTTTTCCGTCGTATCAAACACCCCCGTCGTGTCGCCACTCGCAACGACAAGCTCGCAGCGACGTATCTCGCCTTCGTTTCGCTCACCTGTGCGTCTGGGCCACCGGTGACGATGTGAACAGCCCCCAATGCGTCGCAGAAAAGACCTGACTCAGTCCAGTCCGGTCTTGCCGGGGGCCCAATACGCTTTGGCGATGATTCGTGCAGCAGGAACCCTCAGCGCGCCGAGTGCCCGGCGCCAGTGCTGGATCGACGATGCCTTGCCCGTCAGCACGAACGTTGCGTCAGCCATCGCGGGTGCGGGCAGCCGACTGGCCATTTCGTCCAGGTGCTGGTCGTCAGCCGCCCACCCTGGCTGACCGAAATCCGCAACAAGCTGCCACCGAAGACTATCCGACCGCACGCTTTCCAAACCAAGCCGTGTCAATTTATCGCGACGACGATTTTTCCTGCGATTTCACCACTCTCCTGGCACTGATGCGCCTCTGCAATGCGCTCCAATGGCACAATCTTCCCAATAGTCGGGGCATAAGCGTTCGCCGCAAGACATGCGTTGATAGCGGCGACTGCCTCCAACTTTGCATGACTCGGCACGGTATAGATGTAGACGAACCGGAAGACGCATCCTTTAACCATGGCCTTAAGAATGGGCAACGCCAATTGCTCGCTCGCATTTTCAAGACCATAGGTGCTTATCACGCCTCCTATGCTTATGCACGCGAGATCGATGTCCAAGTTGGTGGTGAGCGCCACCTCAACGATGCGGTCGAACCCTTGATCGCTGCTCGCGGACCGCAGTGCTTCGATGACCGCATCATCTGTTCGAAGCACGACGAAGTCTGCCCCTGCTCTACGCGCACTGGCTTCGTGTTCTGGTTTAGTTACTGTAGTCGCAACCCAGGCGCCGGCCCATTTTGCCAGCGCGATTGCTGCGGAACCTACAGCGCCGGCTCCGCCATGAATGAGTACTCTAAGGCCGGTAATCGGGCCATCGGCGAAGAGGCAGCGGTGCGCGGTCAGGGCAGGTATGCCTAGACACGCACCCATTTCAAATGACACATTCGCATGAAGCGCAGCCGCTTGTACCGCAGGAACGACAACGTACTCGGCGGCGGTACCATGTGGCCTCCCGTATTGGGCCTCATAGAGCCAGACGCGATCCCCGATCTGGTGTGTGGTCACCCCCTCTCCCACTTTGTCAATAATACCTGCCCCGTCTTGATGAGGAATAATGGCAGGAAAACCCATTTTTGCTGAAAATCCTGTACGAGCTTTAATATCCGATGGATTGACACCCGATGCATGAAGTCTGACTCTTACTTCATTAGGCCCTGGTTCTGGGAGCGCGAACTCGCCCAACTTGAGAACCTCACTGGCTAGACCTTGACGATCGTAATATGCGGCTTTCATGACCTTTCTCCCTATCGGCAGCAATCTATGCAAGGGACTTAATATCAATGCTACAAAGTTTTTACGCAAGTAGGCACAGGTTTGATATATAGGGCAAAACAGTATCCTAATGGATCTAGAAGATGTCTCTTTTGAATAAATACCCATGCGCAGTTCAAGTCACTATCGACGTTGCCGGGGGCAAATGGAAGCCGCTCATCATTCACTATCTGATGGGTGGGACAAAACGATTTGGCGAGTTGCAACGCCTCATTGGGACCGTTACGCAACGTTCGCTTACACTACAAATCCGTGAGCTTGAATCGCACGGTATCGTCCGTCGCGAAGTATTCAACGAAGTGCCGCCACGCGTCGAATACACACTGACCGAGTTTGGCAAAACGCTTGCACCCGTGCTTGACGCGATGAAGCGTTGGGGCGAAAACTATATCGATAGTGCCCGAGATGTGAATGTAGACCGCCGCGATTGAAGCGCCGCTATACGACCGAAAACGATCAGCCCGCACCAACGTATTGAAGAGTCCCTGAGGCCGAACTTCTGTCTTCCGATGCGACTCTGACTTGCCACCATCAGTAGGCCAATGGGCTTCTAGCAAAGTCCCTTTAAACTAGCTCCTTGAAAGCGGCAGGAGCATCTGCGGTTGCCCGATATTTCGCCGCAAACTATGACGGCGCAAGGTAATTCAGTGCACTGTGCGGCCTTTGCCCGTTGTAGTCTTGACGCCATGCCGCGATGACAGCCCGAGCGTGAGCAAGCGTCGTGAACCAGTGCTCGTTAAGGCATTCGTCGCGGAACTTGCCGTTGAACGATTCGATGTACGCATTCTGCGTTGGCTTGCGGGCTCAGGGCTTTCCCTTGACGACGACCTTCAACGCTTCCATATCGAGCATTGCCTCGGCCAGCAGTTTCTTCAGCCTGGCATTCTCCACCTCGAGGTCCTTGAGCCGCCGAGCCTCCGAGACTTCCATGCCGCCGAACTTAGCGCGCCAGGTGTAGAACGACGCGTCACTGAACCCGTGCTTCCTACACAGTTCCTCGACCGGCATACCGACCTCCGCTTCGTTCAGAAACCCGATGATTTGCTGTTCCGTAAAGCGCTTCTTCATGTTCGTCTTCTCTCCGAAAACGAACCTTACTAGACTCCAGTTGGCCCTGTTTGCAGGGGGCAAGTCACCAGCCTATGTGGTCGAATTCCTGACGACGAACTGGGACGGCAAGCTGCATATGCAACGTGTAATGCGCGTTCCTTTCAGGCTTCTTCGCTTGGCGCTTCCTCAAGCGGCACATGACGAGCAATCCATGCCGTGAGGTGAATCTCAAGAAACCGAAGGCGCGGGCCGTCTACATTACCGACGGCCATTTCATCGCGATCAGAGATGCACTCGCGAAAGAAGCGAGCGGCCGCGACGTGCGCAGCGGTGAGATGATGCAGTGCTTCGTGGATCTCTGCTACCTGACGATGCAGCGTTCAACCGACGTGCGAAATCTTCAGTGGGCTGACGTCGACCGCGACGCCAAGATCATCCACTTCCAACCGTAAGCTCCCCGATCAGTGAGACAGGACAAAAGTAGAACGTTCAGGCAGGATTTTGCTGGGAGGTTCGAATGAAGACATCAAGGTTTACGGAAAGTCAGATCGTCGAGATCCTGAAGGAAGCGGATGCGGGTGTGCCGGTCAATGAAATCTGGCGCAAGCACGGCATCAGTTCGGCGACGTACTACAAATGGAAGTCCAAGTACGGCGGCCTGGAAGCTTCGGAGCTGGCGCGCGTCAAGGAGCTTGAGTCGGAGAATAACCGTCTCAAACGTATGTACGCAGAGCTAGCGCTGGAGAATGAGGCGATCAAGGCTGTACTAAAAAAGCTGTAGCGCCGTCCGAACGGCGGGATGTGGTTGACCGGCTGGTAAGCGAAGGGCAATCCGTGCAGCGTGCTTGCCGAGTGGTCGCCATATCGCGGGCGGCGTATTACCGCAAACCCCAGGATCGTGCACTGCGTGACGCGCCCGTTGTCGATGCGCTCAATGCGGTAGTCACCAAGCATGGTCGCTGGGGCTTCTGGAAATGCCATGATCGGCTTAAGCTCGACGGCCACGCCTGGAATCACAAGCGGACATGGCGGGTGTATTGCGCCATGAAGCTCAACCTGCCGAGGCGGGCCAAGAAGCGCTTGGTCGGTACGTTCCAGTCGCTCGATGCACCGGCATTGCCGAATCAGATTTGGTCGTTGGATTTTATGAGCGATAGCCTGTACCAAGGCCGACGCTTGCGCACGCTCAATGTGTTGGACGAAGCCGTGAGAGAGGCGCTGACGATTGAAGTCGACACGAGCTTGCCGGCGACAAGAGTTGTGCGGGTGCTGGAGCAACTTGAGGCATGGCGTGGGTTGCCTAAAGCGATTCGCCTAGACAATGGCCCGGAGCTGACCTCTCAAACGTTGACGGATTGGTGCGCTGAGAAGGGCATTGAATTGCGTTATATCCAACCCGGCAAACCGAATCAGAATGCCTTTGTTGAACGCTTTAACCGCTCGTATCGATCCAAGGTATTGAGTCGCTGGCTGTTTGAATCGCTTGAGCAGGTTCGAGAGATCACGCACGACTGGATTCGGAGCTACAACGAGGAGCGGCCACATGACGCGCTGGGAAGCCTGCCCCCAGCGCTGTACCGCGAGCGACTGCTCGCAACCGTGGGTTCTACTTCTAAAGTGTCAACTTGACGGGGGAGCTTACGCACACTCCGCGGATGCCGACATTGGACGAAAAGAAGGCGTTCGCCGCCCGCCTCAAGCAAGCCCTGAAACGCAGTCCGAAGAAGATCGAGACTGCGTCGGAGCTCGCAACGCAATTCAATCTCCGTCACCCGGTCGAGCCGATTACCCCTCAAGCAGCACAGAAGTGGCTGTCCGGAACCGCACGACCGACGGTTGACAAGATCAAGACGCTTGCGGACTGGCTTGACGTGTCGGATCAATGGTTACGATTTGGCGTAACAGACATGAAGCGTCCCAGTCCCGCAAAGGGTGCGAGCGCCGCCGATGCCGAGGTCAAACCGACGGCGGAGGAGATGGAATTGCTTCGCCGGTTGCGCAAGCTTTCAGAATACCGCCGGCAACTCGTTGAAAGCCTTGTAGAGCAACTGTCGCTCGACGGCGAGGTTTGGAAGGGTTGATTCTTTGACAAGGACGGAGGCAGGAGTCCACCAAGACGCCCACTTTCGCTTGGGCAACCTCAGCCTAGATGATCCTTCTTGGGGATCGATTACCACGCTGAGGCCTTGCCGCAATTGGTGTTGAATACAGTTACTGAGCCGTTTGTGACAGACTTTGCTGAACTGACGCCTTCAACACCTGCGTTCGGTCAACTGTCATCTGTACTTCACAGTTCAACTTGTTGATCTGGAATTCGGCGGTATCGACCGCGCCGCTATCGAGCGCCTTAATTTTGCACTCGTTCTCTCGTTGAGCCAGCCACAAACGCTGCTCCGGTAGCAGGCTTTGTCGCCATTCTTTGCTACCTGCATTCCATACCACGTTGATCGCATCGTTGGCCGCCTTGATGTCAGCCTTCGCCTTTTGTAGCTGAGCATTAGTGACCGCAGCTTGCGCTTCGGCGATCTCGGCCTGTTGCTGTTGAGCTTGCAATGCCTGTTGCTGCTGCTCCTTTGCTTGCTCGGCCTTCTTCTGCTCCAACACGGTTTTCAGCAACGACTGATCGATGAGCGTGGACGTAAACGTGACCGCCGCATTTGATCCGTCTGTACTGCCATATATTTTCTTGCCATCATCGGTAGGCTGCACGCTGTAATCGAGCGATGACTTTACAGTGTTGGCGTCGAATTCCACGCCAGCACGCAATGCATCCTGATGAGTGTTTGTCAAGGAAAGCATACTGCGAGTCGCGTCTGCGTTGGCGACGACATCGGATGGCACCGAGACCTTAACCGTTGCCGAACAGAATTTCTTCGTGCTGTTCGGGTCACTCTTCGTGGTAAGCACGTCCTCAAGGGTGAAGGTAAGTTTTTCGATGGTGGCCCGAATCGACGCGCTATCGACATTGACATTTGCGGTTTGATTGGCGAAATCCGAGGTTACCTTCCTGACGAGCGCATCCTTCAGAATCGAAGCGACCACGGACTTTGAGTCGTCACTGCCGCAAGCGACTTCTTGCTTCTGAGAGCATGCCGCCAACGAAGCGATCAACAACAGTGGAACTAGCTTTTTCACGATTTTTCCTTTTTTAATTGCTTTGAGCATCAAACAAGTTCCAACGCCTCTTCCCCGGCCCCGAAACATGGCTGTGTGGTTGTGTGCAATCGCCGCATAGCTTAGCAAATAGTTTCGATATTTTGTGTCGCCCAGATCGAAAACATCCCGTCGGTTGAAGCGCAGGGAGATGCGTTCGGGAAAATTGCTCGAACAACACTGCCGCAGACCTCGGTGCACGCGGGTTTCAGCTAGCGCCGTCAATTTCAGCACGCACCCTTGGTACAAGAACAATACGGGAGCACGTCAGCTTCCCGCCATAACCAAGGATCTGTCATGCCAAAGTGTGTTCTCAATCTTCTGATCGTTATCCTGATCGAAGCCGTAACGGCCGTCGTAACCTATCTGAAAGACCTGCTGATGGGAAGCCTGAATCGTTCCGACGATACGCTGTGGGCGAATCACCCCGAGTTCGCCTAACACTTTCCACAACTCTCAGTAGCCGGTTCCGACTGCATCGTTTCTCATCCCCGCATTCAATCGTAGCCTCACCCGGTTTCGTCCGGGCTGTATGCGCTCGTCATTCAAGGAGTTCCAAATGCACCTCGTGCAATCGATGGCTTATACCGGAGCCGAACCTTGGCACGCACTCGGAAATCAGCTTGCGCCGCACCAGCAGCTCGAAGTCTGGGCCCAACAGGCCGGTATGGATTGGAAAATCGAAGAATCCGAAGTTCGCTTCGTTGCCGGGACCGGTGGTCTGGGTTCGATCCACTGCGCCATGAGTTGGGACATGCGGAGCCCTCGACGTAGGCAACACCGGCAAATCGTCAATGGAAATCAAACGCCCCTCATTCTGACGAGCGAAATGCCCCTCAGCACCGGACGGCATGCTCGGCAGAAAGTACATGCGAGCGGGATCTTTCGTCGCACGGTCAGCGTGTCCGTCCACGAACAGATTCAGACGTTGCCAAACGTGTGGCCATTCCGTGGACACGACGGGCGTAGCCAGCGGCAGCACCACCCGATATTTCGGATGCGCTGGGGTATGGCTGTGCGATGTGTGCACAACGTAGTGGAACGGGGCCAGCTTCGCCTCCAACTCGGCGAACGGTGTCCCGTCGTCTACGTCAACGACGAGCGCAGTAATGGCTACGACGTTGGTGCTCTTCCGGTTGGCTCCATCGGCATAGATAGTGGGCGACCAGAGCTTGCCGCTGTGCTTGTCCGCAATAACCGTGTGCTGCTCAAACTGCGCCAAGAATTGGGCGAGCGACAGCGTCGCCATTTTGGGCAGAGCATCCGTCATAGATGCGAACGAGGCGACGCTGATGATCGAGGAGCCTTCCCGCACAGCATCCGACTCAACGATGGCGATATCGCTCATGCCACCACCTCGTTGCGGCCGTGACGGTTGGCCATAATGAAGGCATCAAGGTCGGCGATGCGATACATGACGCGACGGCCAATCTTCACGAAAGGCAACGGATAGCGTTGGGTGCAGGCCCAGACGGCTAGGGTCTGCGTTTTGATGCCGAGATACGACGCTGCAGCGGAGCGGTCAACAAGTTCTTTTTGCATGATCAAAATTTTCTTTGGTGCACCAGGATTTGGTGTAAGAAGAATCTTGATCGATGCTCGTCAGCAATTCGACGGAAAAAACTCAAGCTCGAATCCTCCCCCCTTTTCGATGACGGAGGACTTCGTTTGGGGACACATGCGCCCCGCCCCCTCCGACTAACTGAGGCAACTATGCCGAAAGGCTATTGAGGGCGTGAAATGTGGCGAAGCTGATAATCTGGTCGGCCGTTTTGCTCAGTTGATCAAGCAAGTCCTTTGGCGAAATGCGATCTAGAAACCCGAGTAGCTCAACAAATTTTTGGCGGCTGATCTGACGCCCCTCAACGGTGGCGTGCAGGTGAAGGTCGAAATACTGAAGAACTCGACTTTGACGCCATCGGACTAGCTTCGCTGCATAATCGCCCCCCGACAACCTCTGCGCCAAGATGTTGGCGCCATGCTGCAAGCCACGTCTTAAAGTCCGCCTGTAGCTGAACGTCCGTTGCCGTGAGATCGACCGCCAAGTGGAGGAAAGAACCGGAAAACGGGTTTTCGTGAGAAAGCAGGAGCTCGTCAATTGCTGCGGAATTTTGGGCAGAGCCTCCAGGCGTGCCACCGCCGTTGGCAATCTCGCTCGTGAGCGCCCCGAGTCGACTCAATGTCAACGCCCTAATCGATGCGGTATCGAGGGGATGCCCCTGTTCCCACCGGTAACCAAAGCCGAGTTCACAAAGAGGGTCGTCTTGGAGCTTCTTGAGGAGCGGAAGGAGGTACTCCCGATTTCCTGGAGTACCTGCAAGCTTTCAAAGATTCGCTCGATCAAAAATGAGTTGCGCCCACTTCTGCGCGCCTGCGTCTGCCAAGCCGGCATACTTCTCAAGCCGGAGCCAAGTCAGGGCATCGTTGGAAATATAGTCGGATTTTTTGGGTCTGCCCATGGCGGAGGTTCTGGACGGCAATTGACGAGGATGCACCTCGAACGTAACCCCAGCGTAACCCCAAATGAAAAGGGGCTACAGGCCTAAGCTTGTAACCCCTTGATCCTGCTGGTCGGAGCGATAGGATTCGAACCTACGACCCTCTGATCCCAAATCATCGCTAGGAATCTGGTCAGGAGCCTTGATTGACTGGGCTCTCGGACGTCAGCGCCCTAATCGTCGTCCGCGTGCAGATTTGCGCAGGAATGCGGCTCAGCGCGGTGTGAATCCAGCGGTTTATTGGGGATTTTTGGGGGGCTGTTGAAGGCATTCGCCGCACCACTTTTCCGTCCTCGGCGCATCAATGGATGCCGTCAGGGAAACAGAATTGCAGCGTAATTTCGTGCGCTGTGCAGGATGTGGACGATGTCGATACGCTCGTCCGACTCGACCACACGATAGAAGATCTGGTAGTTACCGTAGACGCGATGTCGGATGCCGAAACGCTCATAGCGCGGCACGACGGGGAAAGCGTACGGCATGTCTGCGAGGCTCAAACACTTGTCCCGCAGTTCCTGAATGAATGTTACGGCGCGGCGCGGATTGTCCAGCGCGATGTAGTCACCAACGGTCTCAAGGTCCGCGATGGCTTCGGGCAGTAAGTGAACGATCATCCCTCGTCGCTCACCTTTGCCTGATACTTCTTCTCAAGGCGGTCGAACACATCGGCGGCCGGTTGGCCCTTTCCTGCTGCGGCGTCTGCAATGCCCTTCTCAACCATCGCATCCAACGCTGCAAGCTGCGACTCACGGTCCTGAATCAGACGGACGCCCTCACGCAACACCTCACTCTTCGAGCCATAACGGCCTCGCTTCACCAGTTCGGCGACGTAGTCCTCAAGCGAGCGCCCGAGTTCAGCACTGATCATGATTTCCCTCCTGTTGGAGTTGGCTAGGTTAGTGGTCACTCTAGCACGGTTATCAATAGTTATCAAATCAGACACCAAACCTTACGAAACGAGTCGCCACCTTTGGAGTTCCAGCGCCCTGACGTCTCGGCCAGTAAATTTCTCGGAAGTATCTGAAACGCAGGTGTCAGAGGGGCTGACATCATGGATGCGGCCCCCAGCAACCCTTTCATGGAAGACATATGCGGAAGACAAATGAGGAGCGCATTCGGCCGCAAGGTACTGCCGCGGTAGGAGGCTGCAGAGACAACGGAGACGAAGGGTTTCCGCCACCACCGCCCCTGTCCTTGCCGCGCGAGGGCTACGTCGTGTGGATGTATGGGAATAACCAGTTTCTTGGATATGCGCGGGACGAAGACGAGCGAGAAATAAGACGGGCGCACGTAGATGATCCAAACCATGCAATCTACTTCAGCACATTTGCGGAAGCGATGGTAGCGACAGAGCAGGCCTTAAGCCCCTGGCGAATACTCCAACGATAGTCGTGCGCTGACCGCGCACGAGGCGTCCATACTTGAATCGCCCTTTATGGACGCCTCTTATTTATAACTTCATATCACCATTCGCACCATTCGGATTCCTCTCCTTGAATTTCTCATGCCTATCGCAAAAGTCATTGAACAGCGCCCAATGTTCTCTTGATGCCTTTATACCTACATTAAAATTCTTCCCATCTCTGGCGCAGATAGCGTAATAACCGAACATGTTGCACGCGACGTCAGATCCGATCTTCCCAGATCTAACCAACAACTCTATCTCTTCAATAAAAGTCAAGAATTTTCTATTTTTATCCCAAAAATCTGTCTTGGATAGATCCACATGATCACCATCAAGGTGCCCCAAGACGGAAAATAGCTCAACGTTGTCAAACAATCTTCTGTGCTGCGCCAAGAAGAACTCAATTCTACGCAACTCGTCTTCGCTATTTTTCCTCTTCTTAATTTGTGATATCTCGTGCAACACCTTAAATCCCCCTCCAACCGCGAGAGAGAGTGCGACGACGACGCCAAACGATTGCCAATGGGCGGCCCACTCGGACATCAGCATGCATTGCTCAATGCCGGGGATCTTTACAAAGCTGCAGAATATGCTTTCATTCGCCATGAGGAAGATTAATTTCGTTTACAAGCAATCGCTTAATCCGCCCCGGCGCATTCGTTACTTTATGCGCAACGAATACCCGCTTCCCCTCCCCGATCTTTTGTGCTCGCTCGTTCATAGAAGCCGTTGCCGCCTTGTGCGCCCTTTCGTTTTTGTCGAACTCCAAGATATTGAACGGGACAGTTCTCTTTTCCTCATCCAAATAGACACGACCGTAGCCACTAAGAATATTGTATTTGGTAACGTTTCCGATCCAGTGTTTAAGCGCCACATCTCGCTCAGACACATTTACGTACTCGTATGAATCCTCATCGAGGACAATTCGATCGCCAACATGAGGTCGATTAAACGTTATTGTCGACGCACCCTCGCTCCATATTGGTCGCATCAAATTCTTAAGTGGATTCTCTAGACGAACCGCCAACTCTTCAAACGGAGTGTCTTCTGATTCGGATATTTTTCTAACAAACGGACTGTCAGTCTCTGCGTCTTTTCCGAGAGCCAGTTGCAAGCAGAACTCCAGATAACTCCAAAAATGCTTTGCAATAACAGTTTTTCCAATACTCCCAACCACCACGTCTGAAAATTCGACACCAATAACGTTTTCAAAACACCCTTTTTGGGCTGCAACCATCGTAGTAGTGACACCCACAGGATTCGGAACTCGGTCCCGAACCTCGTTCTTGTTCGCGAATGAATGGGAGACTAAGTTAACCAAAGTAGCTAGACCACTCAAAGACTCCCCTGCATCGTACAACCGCAACTTCCCATCGTCAGCGATTCGGCCATCATAGCGAATTACAATTTCAACTTGTGACATGTCAAACCCCGTAACATTTTGTTGTCCTCAATATTTACCACACAAAAGGTAGTAACAACAAATCCACAGAGCGTCGCGAGCCACAAGAAATTGAAGTGAAGCAACGCGAAATTTAGCAATTCATCCAAGCAATCAAGCTATGAAAAACTTACCAAACCCCAAAGGTCCGGAGAATTACCGTACACATGCATTTAAGACACGTGCAAAAAAATTACAAAACTGATGAACGCCTCTTAACGAATCAATGAACAAATTTCAATGTGTTCGGCATGTATGAAAATTACACGGCATGCGATATGCGTTTGCATTTGCAATCACTTGAGGTCGTCTCGTACTGCAAACCTTCGAACAGGTTGAGCGAGGAATTGAGACGAGTATTGCCGGAATAGAGGAAACCTGAGAGATCACTTCGCGGATCGCGCATTGCCTGTACTATTGACATTGCTATCCATTTGATTCAAAGAGTCACGCAACTGCAGCAATTGGCGTTTGGGCTACTTTTTCCCCGAGGATCACTTCGCGAACGTCATTTTCTGACGGGTAACGCCGGACATCGAATCGCACTAGTCGTATGTTGACCGCCCGTAACAAGTCATTTTTCTTGACGTCGCGCGCACGCTGACGACGGCAGCCGTGTGACGGGTCATCTAGTTCAATCGCTGCGACCACAGAGAAGTCCTTTCGGCAAACGACAAAGTCCAGTGAAAGCTGGGCTGTACGACTGAAATGGTGATGAGCGACGCCGCGCTTTGTTCGAACAATTCTCTTCAGATCGACCTGCGCCAAGATGTGGTGTCCGGGCAGGCTGCTTGCGAGTAGGCGGTAAAACGCTTGCTCTGCTTTTGTGAGTGGTTTGACCGCCTGATAAGCCGTCGGGTCTATGGCCGCGACCGAATGACGCGATGTTCGCTTGGCTTTCTGCGCGAGTGCGCAAACCACGATCAACAAAAGAAGTACTGACCCGCCCCAGACCATTGGATATCTCCGGTATTCAGAATTTAGTGGGGGGCCCTTTTGCTAGACGCTCAATCTGTAAGTCGCTCGTGGGGTCAACAACCTCCTTTGGCCGCGTCCGCCGAACATTCGGTTCCCGCGGCAGGTTCTTCGTGAACGGAATGATCTCGGCAGAAGATCTACTCTCCGCCGGTGGTTCCGTTTCGCTTTTTCTCTGGGATCGGTTTCGACATAGCAAGTCCCATCCTCCGCAATGCGGCTTGATCTTCGCGAGAGCTATTCCGGTAATTGTCGAGGAGCGCTGACTCTTCTTCGGATAGCGTTGCCTGCACCGGGATAGCGCGGCGACCGGTCAGGACATAGAGGACGTCCACCCCCACTTCCGCGATTGCAGCGAAGTATGTTGACCCTGCGCTGTTCGCGTCCGTTTCATAACGCGTCTGAGCGCGTCGGGTCACACCGGCGATCAACGCAAGTTGGTCTTGCGTTAAACCCAGACGCCTACGCTCCTCTCGCAATCGTGCTCCAACTGAATTCATATTCGGACGCTTCCCATATACGCAGGACACATGTGTCTCTAACATGATTGAGAGACATTTTTGTCTCGTCGCTGCAACCTCATTAGGGGAGCCTTGATGACCAGCAAACAAAAACTCACAATCCTCGACGTCACCCGACGCGAGGGCATATCCAGCAAGACCGGCCGTCACTACGACATGCGCATCGCGGAATGCGTCCTTTGGCAGACCACTAGTGAAGGCGAAGACGCCGTAGTCGGCACCATCACGCTTCCCGATGCCCTCAAGGAAGCAGGCAAAGGCGAATACCTTGCGGACTTCATCCTCATGCGGTCGATGGAGGGTCAGCTTGTTCCCCGCCTCGTCGCGTTGCAGCCGTACGGCGACGGCACCCGCCCCTCCGCCCCAGTCAAGAAGCAGAAGCTCACCATCCTTAGCGTCGTCCGACGTGAAGGCATCTCTAGCAAGACCGGTCGCCCCTACGACATGCGCACCGCACAGTGCGTCCTCTGGCAAACGACGCCCGACGGTGACCGAGCCGTTGTTGGCACCGTCCCACTCCCTGAAATCGCCAAAGAAACCGGCAAAGGCGAGTACTTCGCAGAGATGGCCATGGCGCAATCGATGGACGGCGCTCTAGTTCCGCGCATTGTAGCGTTGCAGCCCTACGTAAGTAGTACACGCCCGACCGCCACACCGAAAGCTGCGGCCACTGCAGCCGCGTAATTTGCGTCATCTCACGTCGTCCACTTAAGTGACGACCACCTGTAGTTAAATCCGGCCCCCCGCCAGATTCTTTGCACCGTCACCGCTGACCGGCCGTGATGGGATTGGGGGTTGCGATGTTTCACCAACTGTCTCTCGACCTATTCGGCGGCTTCTGTCCCGCTCGAATCAAACAGCGGCGTGCGCCGCGCCCTCTCCCGATCCCCTTCTGTGCGTGGCGTCAACTGCGCCTCAAGCTGCCTCTGCGTCGCCTCATCAAGGCCGGCAAGGGCTTCATCTGGACGCGCCCTGACGGCGTCCAGCACGTGTGCAAGACCATGCGCGCGCTCATCGCCCGAATCATGGATTACGACGGTCACCTGCTCCCGGCGTGCATGCGCTCGGCCATGCGCCAGTCGCTCAAGCGTCAATGACCGCCGCAACCGTATAGGTCCCGATATGACAGCCCCCATTGACCTTATCAACCGCACCGTGACTGCCACCGACGGAACGTGCATGTGCATCGCCCGCATTGGCGGCATTCGCGTGGAGGACACCGAACGCTTCGGCCGCATGCTCGAAGCCGCTGCGCTGCTTTACGAAACCGTGCAGGTTCTCGCCGGTGCACTCGACCTCGCCTATGAAGCGCACGAGTTACCGCAACCGGCCTGCTCAAAATTCGCCTGGCAGATCCTTCGCAACATCAAACAGGGATGAAAACATGAATGAGTTCCGCTTCAACGCCCTTAGCTACGCGCTCGCAAAGCAAGTTCCTGCTATGGAGCGTGGCTTCACGATTGCGACGAGCTACGGCGATATCGAGATTGATGCCGAAGACGCCGCCAAAGTTGCAGACGTGGTGCGCGTCATTGTGGCGAGACAACTCTCTGCCCTCATGTCTGCCGCGGAGGTCGGCGAGGCGTGGACGCTGGAGCAGCAGGACGATGTTGGCTGCATCCGAGACGCACGAGGAATGGAAATCGTCACAACGTACTTTGGTGAAGCTGTGCGGATTTTCGAAGCGCACAACGCCGCCATTGACGCCAAGCTGTCGAGAGGCGAAGCGTGACTGAGCAGGCTATTCGCGTACTGAGCTGCGCACCTGCTCGCAGTGCGACGGTATTAACGCCGACCGACCGCCAACTGCGCCCGCCAGAGAACGGCCAGCTATTCGCAGTGACGGCCGCTCTGCCCTCGTCTTCCCCCACAAGTGGAACACCGCTCGACATTCAACAAATGGCGGGCTTCTGGACATTGGCATTCACGATGGTCGTCGGACTGTACGTCGTGAGTGCACATGTAGGCGCAATTCTCGGCTTCATACGCCGGGGATAAGCCAGCGCGCCGGACGCACTCCGGCAATTACCAGTGAAGGAGTCACTATGAAGCTGAAAAACATGCTGCAGAAAGTGAAGCACGCGGGCGCGGTCGTGAGCGTCGCCGTGCTGAGTGCAGCCCCGATGTATGCGCGAGCCGCCGGTGAGGGGCAGGCGGTCGGGTCCGACTTTTCGCAGATTACGAAGGCGATCAGCCTCGGGGACATCATTGCCGCGCTGATGGGTGTCGGTTCGCTGTTTGCCGGTGTGTACGTGACGATGAAGGGTATCGGTCTCGTTATGCGACTGATTCGCGGTCACTGATAAAGCAGCGGCGGGAGGCGATCCGGACGCTTCCCGGCAGCAAGCTCAGCACCACTCGTCTTCGTCTGTGACGCAAAGGCAATGCAGATCAACCCAAACACAGCGGCAGCTATCAGAAGAAGCAAGCTGTCAGGACGATAGCGCCACCCGATAAGGCAGCTGGCGAGATCGCCAACGGACCTCGCTAGCCGCTCGTCTCGTAGGACTGCCGTCAAGAATGAGTGTCATCCCATCATGCAGGTTCACGGAGGTTTCCTATGGGTGAAATAGTGACTGAGCAATTCCAAGCGCTGATCTTGCATGCAAAGAGTTTCGCCTTCTTTGTCGCGTTCACAGGAGTTTTTGTCGCGCATGCATTGGCGAACGCCATTGAAGCAATCTTCCGCTTCTGGCAAGAGCGACGTTCGGGGAAAGACAAACCACCGTCCGGTGGCCCCGGATCACAAGGGTGTACCTGAAGACGCCCATCAGTTATCGATTCAAGACACCACCCTTTCGTAATCCCCGGCCCATCCGCCAAGCCAAGGACTCCCAATGCCCGCACAAGAACTTTGGAACCTGATGTTTTTCGCGTGGGGTATCGCCTGCGGATGGGCGGTCGTTCAAGGCTTGCGGAGCATGTGATGAAGAAGCTGCTACTCGTGGCGCTCGGGTTCGCCTTCACGATCAACGCGGCATCTGATGTGAGTGCTAATCCGCTAGCTCGCGCTTTCACAACACTGGTTATCAATCAGGTCGTCGCGCTGGTGGCCCAGAAATCCGCGCAACGTGACGGCATCCCACCGTCTGATCCGCGAGTTGAGGCTACGCAGGAAGCCATGAGCTTGGTCGCGACTGAGCATGCACAAGCGACCTTAGGCGAGAGAATGTTGATGGCCGCAGGCGCTCCAACATGGTTCGGGCTCGCATCCATGTTGCTTGGCGCACAACTCGGTGAAATTGCCGCAGCAAAGATCGGCGAAAAAGACGTCACGATCAGTTCGACTGCGGCCGGAGAGATCGAGGTCAAACACAAATGGGTTGTGCCGGCGGAAAAAGTCATCGTGCCAACGTATCCCGGCGCGACCGTCTCAGCAAATGCGACCCCGTGGGCGGCTGTAGCTGCCGCTGGTGCGCCGGTATATCAGGAGAAGGGATGTCGAGCGGGTGCGGAATGCTCGCTCTTTCCGAAGGAGTCATGGGGCGCAGGCCCCCGCCCTGACGCTTTGTATCGCGGATGGTTCGAACTCGAATCGTCATACATCAAGGCGTACGCCAAAAGCTGGAATGACGTTGTCGGTCACTTGCGGGCTTACGCGCAAGCCGCTCTCAAACAAAAAGACGTCAAAGCGCGAAATGTGCGAGTCGATGTCCCTGACGCCAACAAAGATGAGTCTCGATATCAATCCTTCTACGCGCGGGCGGCCTACGAGTATGAGAGTTGCAAGGAGGTTGTTGAAACACGTCGGGATTTCAGCAACCCCAGGTGCAGCAAGGAAATGCAGGAGGCGCCAGACGTTCTAAGTAACCCCCTGTGTACGAGCCAATACATCCGCGAGGAATGCACGTGGAAAGATTCGTCTGATGGCGGCGTCTCGATCTCATTGCCTTCAGTCTCGCGTGGCGCGTTGGGTCGAAACACTGGCCCCAAGGAAGAGCGACGGGTTTATCACTCACTGGACGAGGCCTTCGACGGTCTATCCGACGAAGAGAAGCGTCTCGAGCTAAGCCCAAAGTTCGTGGCTGACGTCGCCAACGCCCTCACGTCCAAAGCGAGTCAGCGGAAAGGTTATCTTGGCGTCCCTCGAAGCGTGACGTCACCAATTTCGCCTCAAGACGTCAAGACTTTGACCGATGAAAGGGGGCGTCAGGTCATACCGCGTGTTGTGGATGTCTTCTCGCGCCCGATGGACGACTATGAACGTGTGGTGCCCATACACGTCTCAGTCGCCCCCAATCGCGTGTGGCCGGAAAATCGTCGCGATCCACGTGACCGAGAAAGGCCCATTGATCCGGATCGCGAGCGACCCCCTGATCCCGCGTCAAAAGACGTCAACGTGGTCAACACGCCCCGCGTCTACGTGACAAACCCGGTCGAGATCAATCTCGGACAAGCGCCCGATGTTAGCGCTCCGTCCCTCGAATCCGTGCCGACCGCAGAAATGATCTTGTCCCCCATTCTCGGGTTGCTGTCCGATTTTAGAAAATGGACGGTGCCAGCGCATGCCGGTAGCTGTCCGCGCCCGAGCGTCACGATGTTTCAACGCGAAATCCGAATGGACTCGATGTGCAAACTCGCGGAAGAGCAGCGGGTTCCAATTCACCGCGTGATGCTTGCTGCCTTCGTTCTCGCTGCCTTGTTCCTCGTGTTGTCTGCGTGAGGTCGCCATGCCGCTATTCGCTATTCTTATTGCCGCGCTTAACAGCGCCTTGGCATTCCTGCTGCGCTCAGTGCTTGTCAAATTCGGCACATTCTTCGCGCTCTGGTTTATCACCACAGGCTTTATCGAAGTACTCCAGCGATCCGGTGTCTTGCCAAACGCGCGGGCGCTCGACAGTGCATTCGGTGGCTTGTCGAGTGATATGTGGTACTGGCTCGACTTGTTTGCCGTGCCGTCCGGCATGCCCATCATCGTGGGGGCGGCGGCAACCCGCTTTATCATCCGGCGCTTGCCGATTATCGGGTGACGCCATGGCCATCAATGCATACACCGGCCTGATGGGATCCGGCAAAAGTTACGAGGTGGTCAGTAGTGTCATCGTGCCTGCCGTGATCGCGGGGCGACGTGTCGTCACCAACATCGACGGCATACAGCCTGACCTCGTTCGCGAATACTGCATCAATGTTCGTAAGGTTGACGAAGGCGCATTGGGCGAAATTGTCCCGGTGACGAATGACGATGTAACGCGAGAGGGTTTCTTTCCCGATGAAACCAAGCCCGACGCCCCATCCATCGTGAAGCCCGGCGACCTTGTCGCCATCGACGAGGCGTGGAATTTCTGGTCAACCAGCGGCAAGCTGTCGCCGGAGCATATGCGCTTTTTTCGCATGCACCGTCATTACGTTCATCCGGACACTGGCATTGCGTGCGACGTCGCTTTAATGATCCAGTCGATTGGTGATCTGCACCGCCAGTTGCGCGCCGTCGTAGAAATCACCTTCGTCACTAAGAAGCTCAAGGAACTGGGCTTCAACACGCGTTATCGAGTTGAGATGTATGAGGGTGGCAAAGTTACTAAGTTGAATCGACTCGATACGTTCAACAAGACCTATAGCAAAGCCGTTTTCCCTCTGTACCAATCGTATTCTGGTGGTAACGGTAAAGAGAACGCCATTGACCGACGCCAGAATCTGCTTAGCAACAAGCGGTTATGGGGCTTGGCGATTGCCGTGGTTGCTTGTTGGTCCATCGGCGGAACGGTGGTCTGGCGATACTTCCATCCGGATCTCGGCAATGCGGCAAAACCTGCAACGACGCCCGTGCATGGTTCTGGTGAGGTCATGCCTGACCCCGCCAACTATACGAACGCGCCATCGCCCGCGCAAAATCCCTTCAGCGCCGGGTGGCGAGTGGCCGGGCACTATACGGTCGGGGACGGTCGATATATTGTCGTCGCCGACGGCACCGGACGACTTCGGGTCGAGTCGCCATCATTGTTTCAGAACAGCGGCATAGCTATCGTCGGAACGATCGATGGTGAAAAAGTCACGTTTTGGACAGGCGTTGCCCCGACAGGTAGAGGGGGCGTGCAATGAAATATGCCCTGTGCACACTGTTAAGCGTTGTCGCGTTGAGTGCTCACGCAGACGAACCCAAGATTGTCCAGGCGCCCATCGATTTTTCCGGCTTTCGTGAGCAAGAGGAGTACTCTCCGCTCGATCACTCGTCGCACCCGATGCTTGAGGCCGAACAGAAACGTCAAGCGCAAAATTCCTCGCGTGGATCTCGACAACCAAAAATGTCCGCTGGTGCGTTCGACTTCCAGCTTGTCAGTGTTTCCCAACTCCTTACGTTGCTATACAGCGAGGCGGTCAAAACGCCTTACGTCATCGCGCCGGAAGTGCTGCAAGACCAGCGGCTAGTCTCCTTTCGCTACAACACGAAGCACGGCAACCTGAAAGCGTTCCTCGCACTGTTTCTCGACTCGCTCGGCTTTGGCGTCGAGACCCGATCCGGTGTCGACTTTGTTTTCAAGCGTCAAGAAGTCGATGCCGCCATTGAGCCAGACCGTGACACGCTCGTCTATCACCCGCAGTATCGAGACACCGCTTATCTCTCGCGGCTGGCTGGCCCGCTGTTTCGCGGGCAGTTCACAGTCAACCGTGCGATAGCTGCGCCGGCCGACGCCCGTATGAGCGGAAACGTCACCCCCGGTTCTGCTGCATCGTTGATCGATCAAAGCGGCGACACGCTGGTATTTCACGGCACGCCCGCCGAGATTGGCGCGCTCAAACGCCTCTTGCCCCAACTGGACACCCCAACGGGCGAGGTCAGCGTGCGAGCGGCGGCGTATGAGGTAGTCAACAGCACCGAAAGAGGCTCGGCCTTCCAACTCGCGCTAGATCTGCTCTCGAAAGGACTCGGGATCGAGGTCGCCATCGACGGCGACAAGTTCGGCAACGCCATCCGATTGAAAGCGGGCGACTTCTCCACGGTGTTCTCTGCACTGGCGAAGGACACCCGTTTTCAGGTCATCAACAGCCCGAACCTGCGCATTCGCTCGGGAGCTAAGGGACGGCTCACCGTCGGCCAGAAGGTGCCTATCCTCAAGTCTGTGAGCTATCCACGCGGTGGCGGTGAGCCGGTGCAGTCGGTCGAGTACCACTCGTCAGGCGTCATCTTCGAGTTGTCCCCAACTGTCAAAGACCGAATCATCGATCTGCGCGTCACACAGCAGATCAGTGACTTCGTGAAGACGACAACCGGCGTGAACAACTCGCCAACGCTCAACACACGCGAAGTCAGTACTGAAATCAGCCTGCATGACGGCGACGTGATCCTTATGGGTGGCCTGACAACCAACAAAAGCACCGACAACCGCACGGGCTTGGCCTTCCTGCCGCGTTTTCTAGACAGTCGTAGCGACGCCACATCGAGCACGGAAATCCTGTTGATTCTCCAGGTCGAGCGAGTGAGGGAATCTAGCGTCGGGAGTGTCGGCGCCGATGCCGAAGCCGAGAGTGCCCACGAGCCTCACAGCGAAGTCCGGGCCGATGACGCGCGACTCAGCGCGCCCCGCGAGACCGAGCAGCGGGTAGTACCGCCGACGTCGGCCGAAGCCGCAACATCAACCGCACATCCCTTCACTGAAAACCGCTTTGCCGTCAGCCCTGTGCATGAAGTGGCGCTGAGCTCAGAGAGGGCGACGCGCCGTGCCGCCCCCGCCGCCCGCAGGGTCGAGGACGGCGGGGGCGCGCGAAGCGCGCCCCTAGATTTATATCAGTAACACTTAACGTACAAACACACGGCAAGGCCCGCCCGCAAAGGCAAGAACACTCCCCCCGAAAAAGAGAAGGCCCCGAACGCAGCAACGAACGGGGCCAGCACATCAACACGACAATCAGGAGTTGCCATGTTCGAGAACAGTGTAGACGACTATCCGTTCCGCCGTGAATATCTGGTTCGCGGTCGAAACTTCGGAGATGGAGTGACGGAGATGAGTGTTACCGCATTTGACCGTTACATGCGTGCCCAAACGCTGCACACCATCCCGAAGGCAAAGCGCGGGGAATCGTTGAAGAAGGAAGATAACCGCCTGTCGTCCGCAAAGCGCGCACGAAGGAAGGTTCGGCTCCTCTGCAAGTCTATACGCGCGGACCGCATGATTACTCTGACCTTTCGCGAAAACATGGAGGACAAGGAGCGCCTGAAGAAGTATTTCGACAAGCTCCGTCGCCGACTAGGAAAGCTGATCGACTTCACGTACGTCGCAGTTGCCGAACGCCAGAAGCGGGGCGCATGGCACATCCACATTGCGGTGAACGGCCGACAAAACTATCGGGTGCTCCGAGCTATCTGGCATTCCATCGTTGGCGCAGATAACGGCAACGTCGACGTACGTAATCCGTTCCGTGAGAAGGGTTTACGCCACAAGCTAGCTGCCTACTTGAGCAAGTACATCACGAAGGACTTCGCGGAGCACAAGGCCAATGAGAAGCGCTATTGGTCTAGTAAGGGCATCGAAGTCCCGGAACAACAATCGGTCGCCCACGTCCTGCATGACGATCCGGTCAAGGCCATTGTGGCTGCCTTCGACGCAGCGGAGGCATGGGGCGCGAGCATGGATCGATGCCAGGTGTTCTGGGACCACGACCAAGGGTGTTTGTGGTTAGCGACAAGGGAGAACTGACATGCCTTCCCACCTCATCCCATACGACGCGCTCGTCGAGATAACGGGCATGAAGATGCCAAGCGCACAGGCACGTTGGTTCAAGAACCAGTTCGGAGTTGATGTTCCGCGACGACACGACCGCAAAGTTGTCCTCACATGGTCAGTGTTCGAAGCGCTGCAAGCGCACAAGCTCGGCCTAACCAGCATCCCGCCGATTGTTGAACGTCCCGAAGTCTGCTCTCCATTCGCATGAACACAAAACGCAAGAAGGCCAAATACCCCCGCGTGTACGCAAGCGATGGCTCGTGGTACTGGGTCGAACCGGCGTCGGGCAAGTGGATTCGTTTGTGTCGTATCACCGATAGCGAGCACACCCTGCTTGCGCGCCTACTAGCTGAGAAGAAGCGCTATGCGCGTCCTGACGGCACTGGCGATTCACGGTCATTGATTGACGAGTACGTTCACAAACATAAGGCCCGTCACAAGGAAAAGGCGTGGCCAGCCTACGGAAAGTACGCCGGGAACGCTCTACGGAATGTCAACGTAACCGATATCGACGCCACAGTCGTTATGCAAGTGCTCAAACACTGGAAAGACAAACTGCACATGCAGCGCGTTATGCGGGCGTTCCTATCAGGCTTCTTCCGCTGGTGCATCGAAGAGGGCCGGATGAAAACGAACCCGTGTAACGAGCTTAGAGGCTGGCTGAAACGTCCGAAGCCGAGTGCCGTCTATATCCCGGATGACCACTTTTCCGCCATTCGCGGGGCGCTGGTCCGGTACACGTACATCCGGGCCGGAAAGAAGGTGTCCGGCAAAGTCAATTCCGGTCCGATGATGCAGTGCATCGTAGACCTGTGCTACCTGACGGCCCAGCGCTCTACCGAAATTCGATTGCTCAAATGGTCTCAGGTGGACTTCGCCGCCGGGGTAATCCATTTCATCCCAACGAAAACGGAAGATTCGAGCGGCATCGCCGTCGACGTGACGATCACGCCGGAAATACGCGCGGTGCTAAACCGAATCCGGGAAATCGACGGGCGTGAGCGGATCGGTAAATTGAACGTCGTTCATTCGCTCTCGAACGAGGAATACGAGGCAACCGCCATCCGAACTGCGTGGAACCGGGCTGCGGAGCGGGTTGATCTCGCCCACCGTGGATACACCGTTAAATCGATTAGAGCTAAGGCTTTGACCGACGCCAAGCGCGCAGGCTATGACCTTACTGCCCTACAGACGGTAGCGGCTCACAGCACGCCTACGATGACCAAGGATTATCTGAAGCTACGGGAGATACCGACGAGCAACGTCAGGCTGAAAATACCGGCGTGACCGACATGCACTAGACACGTGCAAGCGGCGTTTTTGAAATTTATTAGGGAAATGCTAGAAAAAAGATTAGGGACAATAGATGCTGCCTGTCCCTATCCCTTGAAGCTAGTGGTCGGAGCGATAGGATTCGAACCTACGACCCTCTGATCCCAAATCAGATGCGCTACCAGGCTGCGCTACGCTCCGACTAAAGAGGGGAGATTCTAGTGGGTTATGGGCGCCGCGTCAAATGGTCACACGCGACGCAAGCATTCTCGCGGCGGTGGCTGGCACAATGGACACGTCTCGCATGTCTGTCCGACGGTCACGCCACCGCCACGAAACCCCGCCATAGTGAGAGGTTCTCAATGTCCGAACCCGTGTCAATGAACCTGATTCTCTGGCGTCATGCCGACGCCGAAGACCTGCCAGCGTCCCTCGCCCTCAGTGCCCAAGCCGATCTGGCTCGCGAACTTACCGACCGTGGCCGCAAGCAGGCCGACAAAGCCGCCCAATGGCTGCGTCCCCGCCTGCCCGACGACACCATCGTGCTCTCCAGTCCCGCCGTGCGCGCCGTCCAGACCGCGCAGGCACTCACCCCCGCCCCGCGCATCGTGCGCGATCTCGCCCCCGGCGCGAACGCCATGACAGTGCTGGGCGCCATCGACTGGCCCGGCAACAACCAGACCGTCGTGGTCGTGGGCCACCAGCCCGCCCTCGGGCAACTCGCCGCCCTGCTGCTCAGTGGCCAGGAAGCCTACTGGACGATCAAGAAAGCCGGTATCTGGTGGCTCGCCTCTCGCCGACGCGAAGACGAAAGTCAGGTGGTCGTGCGAGCCGTCATCAATCCCGACCTTCTCTGAACAACTCTCGGGCATCGCTCGGACACCCTGCGCAAACCCGCATGGATAGGGCTTTGGAAGGCATCGGAAGCGGGACCTGACTCATGACATTTTCCGTTTTGTCATAGAATTGTCGCCTACCGTTCACGGAATCGACATTGATGCTTTTTAAAGTACGTCGCAACGCGACCGTCAAACAAAGGGCTTTTATGCGCGACCTGCCGAACCCCACCATGCCGCTCTCTTCGCTGACCCCTACGTCGCGGAGGCGTCTTCCTCGCCCTGAAACGCCTGTCAAACCGAATCTGGCTGTGGCGTGGGCACGCGACGAAAGCGAGCTTCGGGAAGCCCAGCATCTGAGATATCGGGTCTTCGCAGAAGAAATGGGCGCGTCCGTCAAAGGCCCGGCAGGTCTGGATGTCGACGAATACGACCAATATTGCGACCACCTGATCGTGCGCGATCAGGACTCGCTCAAGGTTGTCGGCACCTACCGCGTATTGCCCCCGGCACAGGCCAAACGTCTGGGTCGTCTGTACTCCGAAGGAGAATTCGATCTCTCGCGTCTCGACCATCTGCGCCCGAAGATGCTCGAAACCGGTCGCTCATGCGTGCACGCGCAATACCGCAATGGCGCTGTCATCATGGCGCTCTGGAGCGGTCTGGCCGAGTACATGCTGCGCAATGGCCTCGAGACGATGCTCGGTTGCGCCAGCGTGCCGATGGCCGACGGCGGTCACTACGCCGCCAGCCTCTACCGCAAGCTGCAAGACACCGCGATGGCGCCAGCGGAATACCACGCCGTGCCGCGCATCGCCCTGCCGGTCGACGATCTGAATTCATCCCTAGAGGTCGAGCCGCCCGCACTGGTCAAGGGTTATCTGCGCCTCGGCGCCCGCATCTGCGGGGCACCGGCCTGGGACCCCGACTTCAATACCGCCGACTTCCTCACGCTGTTCCGTCTGTCCGACATGAACCCGCGCTATGCACGCCACTTCCTCGGCCCGGACCTCGTGAACCAGCTCAAACAAGCCTGACAGGCCCCGCCCCCTAAGTGTTTCGTCCCGATAAGGGATAAAAAAGCCCGGCAGATGTCTGCCGGGCTTTTACTTTTCCTTGCATATCCTTGCTTTTGCCAGTCTGCCGCCATCGCCCTATCCACGCGGGGCGCAAGGCCGATCAGCCGCAATGCATCAGGCGTACACGACCTTGTAGCGCATGCCGATCTTCTCCCACTCCTGCGCTTCACGTTGCAGGCTGTAGTCGGTCAGCGGATTGGCATCGATCCACGCACGTGGCACCGACACCTGGAAGCCGTCGTCAAGACGCTCGACCTCGATGCTGTCGGGCAGCGCATCGGTGCGTCGACGACAGAACAACACGGCCAGCCGCAGACAGAACAGCAACTGCCAATCAACCTGCTGCGCCTGTGACGCGAGCTTGCCCAGCTTACCCACGTGCCCGAGCAGCAACTCTGCCAGGCGCGCCTGATCGGGCCGCGAAAAACCCGGCATGTCGGCATTGCTGCCGATGTACGCCGAGTGCTTGTGATACGCACTATGCGAGATCGACAAGCCCATCTCGTGCAGCGACGCCGCCCAGTTGAGCAACGCCTCGCCGGCTTCGCGTCCGTCGTCCTGATCGCCTTCCTTGCCCTCGGCCGCATCGACCGGCAACTGACGGTACAGCGAAATCGCCAGATTCCCGACACGCTCGGCCTGCGCACGGTCCACGCCATAACGGCGCACGAACTGTTCGACCGTCACGGCGCGCATGTCCTGATGCTGAGTGCGTCCGAGCAGGTCATACATGACGCCGAGCCGCAGCGCCGCGTCGGTCGTCTCCATGTGATCGACTTCGAGTTCATTGAAGACGGACAACATGATCGACAAGCCACCCGGCAGCACCGGAATACGATCGTGCTTGAGCCCCGCGAGCTTGAGACGGTTGGCGTTCTCGGCCTTGATGAGCGCGCGCTTGAGCCGCTCGAGACCCCCGCGCGTGAGGCCGTGCACCCCGCCGTCGTTGAAGCCGTTCGCTTCGAGCAATTCGGCCAACGCACGCGCCGTCCCCGACGAGCCGATCGCCTGCGACCAGCCCGCTTCACGATAGGTCGCCGAAATGATCTGAATTTCGCGGCGAGCGGCCAGTTCGGCCTGCTTCATCGCATAGTCGTCGACATTACCGCTCGGAAAAAACAACCGGCTATGACTCACGCAGCCGATATACAGGCTCTCCATAATCAACGGCTCGTAATCTTGCCCGATAATGAACTCCGTCGAGCCGCCGCCAATGTCCACCACCAGCCGGTTGCCCGGGCACGTGGGCACCGAGTGCGCCGCGCCGGCGTAAATCAGACGTGCCTCTTCGCGCCCGGCGATCACTTCGATGGGAAACCCGAGCGCGCGTTGTGCTTCACCGAGAAAGTCCTGCGCGTTCTTCGCGACACGCAGCGTATTCGTGGCAACGGCGCGCACCTGTTCGGGATGAAATCCGCGCAGCCGCTCTCCGAACCGCTTGAGTACCTCCCAGCCGCGCTGTTGCGACGGATGATCGAGGTACTTCTCAGCGTTCAGGCCAGCCGCAAGCCGCACAGGTTCGCGCAGTGCATCGACCTGATAGATCTGCGTGCCGGCGGACGTCTCCTCAACGCGGCCGATGATCAGGCGAAAACTGTTCGAGCCGAGATCGACGGCCGCTAGCAAGGGCGATGAGGTACTCATGTGGGAATGCGCCTGAGCGAAGAATGCCGGAGTGCACGACGCCTCACATCAAAAGCATGACGCGCACTCGACAAATAAATGACGAATAAGTTACAAATCGAATATGACACGTCGTTGACAAATGTGAATGTCATATAACTGTAACAATACGGATGAAGAATTCACGCCAATCCCATGTCTTTCGCACGTCTAATATGAATTACCCACTGCTCAACCGCGAGCTGGGCATCCTTGCGTTTAACGAACGTGTGCTTGCCCAGGCAGCCGATCCGGCCACGCCACTGTTAGAGCGCCTGCGCTTCGTCTGTATCGTGAGTAGCAATCTGGATGAATTCTTCGAAATCCGCGTCGCCGGACTGAAGGAGCAGATGCGCGAGAATCCGGGCATGCTCACGCCCGACGGCATGACGTTTCAGCAAGTTTACACGCAAGTCTGCGCCCGGGCACAGGCGCTCGTCGAAAAGCAGTACGCCATGTTCGACAGCCTGCTGCCCCGCCTGGAGGCCGAAGGCATTGCCTTTCACCCGTCCGGCCAGTGGAACGACGCCCAGGTCGAATGGGCCCGCGACTACTTCCTGCGCGAACTCGTGCCGGTACTCACGCCCATCGGGCTCGACCCGGCCCATCCGTTCCCGCGCGTGCTCAACAAGAGCCTGAACTTCGCCGTCGAACTGGAAGGCAAGGACGCCTTCGGCCGCGACGCCGAACTCGCCATCGTCCAGGCCCCGCGCGCCCTGCCCCGACTGGTGCCCATGCCCCCGGCACTGGCGCCTCTGCCCAACAGCTTCGTGCTGCTCAGCTCGCTCATGCTGCGCTTCGCCAGCGAGCTCTTCCCGGGCCTCACGGCCAAAGGCTGTCATCAGTTCCGCGTCACGCGCAACAGCGATCTGTTCGTCGACGAAGACGAAATCACCAACCTGCGCACCGCGCTGCAAGGCGAACTCCCGGCCCGCCACCTCGGGGACGCCGTGCGCCTCGAAGTCGATGCCGGCGCTCCAGCGCGCCTCGTACGGCGCCTACAGACAGAGTGTGGCCTGGCAGACTCGGACTGCTACCGCGTCAAGGGCCCCGTCAATCTGGTGCGTCTGATGGCGTTGCCCGACATGGTCGACCGGCCGGACCTGAAGTTCGTGCCGTTCGTGCCCGCACTGCCCAAGCGCATGAGCGCGTCGCCCGCCATTTTCGATCTCATCGATCAGGGCGATCTGCTGCTGCATCACCCGTACGACAGCTTCCAGCCCGTGCTCGAACTGCTGTTGCAGGCCGCGCGCGATCCTGATGTCATGGCGATCAAGCAGACGATCTACCGCACCGGCAACGAATCCGCGCTGATGGACGCCCTCATGGAAGCCGCGCGCAACGGCAAGGAAGTCACGGTCGTGGTGGAACTGCTCGCGCGCTTCGACGAACAGACGAACATCAACTGGGCCGCACGGCTCGAAGCGGTCGGCGCGCACGTCGTCTATGGGGTGGTCGGCCACAAGTGCCACGCGAAGATGCTCCTCGTGGTGCGCCGCACGCGTGTGGGCAAGAGGACTTTCCTCAAGCGCTACGCTCACCTCGGCACCGGCAACTATCATCCGCGCACGGCCCGTCTGTACACCGACTTCGGCCTGATGACAGCCGACGAGGCGCTGTGCGCCGATGTGCACGTCGTCTTCCAGCAGTTGACGGGCATTGGCCGTCAGACCCACTTGCACGCGCTGTGGCAGTCGCCGTTCACCATGCACACGCATCTGCTCGAAGCGATCCGTCGCGAGACGGAAGCCGCAGCATCGGGCAAGAAGGCGCGCATCATCGCGAAAATGAACGCGCTGCTCGACCCGACGATCATTGCCGAACTGTACAAGGCGTCGCGCACCGGGGTGAAGATCGATCTGATCGTACGCGGGGTCTGTTCGCTGCGCGCCGGCGTGCCGGGCCTCTCCGAGAACATCACCGTGCGCTCGATCGTCGGCCGCTTTCTCGAACACCATCGCATCTACTACTTCTATGCGAACGGCGACGAGCAGGTGATGTTGTCCAGCGCCGACTGGATGGAGCGCAACTTCTTCCGTCGCGTGGAAGTCGCGTTTCCAGTGCGAGACAAGCGCCTGAAGGCCCGCGTGATTCGCGAGGGCCTGATGGTGCATCTGCGCGACAACACGGCCGCCTGGCTCATGCGTCCCGACGGCAGCTATGTGCGTCGCAAGCCGGGCAAGACACCGTTCAACAGCCAGAAGGTGTTGATGCAGGAAGTGGCGCAGCAACTACAGTCCGGCAACTGAACGCACGTCTGCGCAAGCCGGTGCGGCACAAGCAAGGGGGCGAAAGCCCCTTTTTGCATTGGATCACGTGACTCGCCGCGCACTTCACGCGCCTTCGCAATCGTTCACACGCATGCAAAAAGGGCGTTCGACCGGAGAGTCGAACGCCCTTTTTGTGGGGGCTTGCCGGAGATCGCGCTTGCCGTCTGCGCCTATCCGTTCACCGTCTCGCCGGAGACTGCGTCGATGGGTGCGCGATGCACCACGCGCGTCGGCGGGAAGTGGATCGCGAACGTGCTGCCGCGCCCCTCCTCGCTCGTCACCCGCAGATCGGCCTGATGACGCGTGAGCACATGCTTGACGATCGCGAGGCCGAGACCGGTACCGCCCGTATCGCGCGAGCGGCTGCGATCGATGCGATAGAAGCGCTCGGTCAGCCGCGGAATGTGCTCCGCCGGAATGCCCAGACCGGAGTCGATCACGACGAAGCGAGCGCCGCCATCGTCGGTGGGGGCCCAATCGATCTGGATCTTGCCGCCCTGAGGCGTATAGCGCACCGCATTGCTCACCAGATTGCTGAACGCACTGTGCAACTCGCCTTCCGCGCCGCGCAGATCGAGCCCCTCAACGCCCGTCACCTCGATCACATGCTGGCCTTGCGAGAGCCCTTCGGCATCGTTGCGAAGCGAGCGCATCTGCATGCCCATGTCGATACGGTCGTCCGACGGCGGCTTCGCACTGCCTTCGAGTTTGGCGAGCGTGAGCAGATCGTTCACGATGTTCTGCATGCGCGACGCCTGCTGGCGCATGATCTCGACATAGCGCTGGATCTCGTCGGGCGAGAGCGGCAGCTCACCGACCGTCTCCAGGAACCCGGAGAGCACCGTGAGCGGTGTCTTGAGTTCATGCGAGACGTTGGCCACGAAGTCGCGGCGCATCGCGTCGGTGCGCTCGAGATCGGTCACGTCGAGCGAGATGATCAGCTTGCGGTTATCGCCGTAAGGGAACACCTGCATGGAGAGCACGTTGTTGCGCTTCTCGCCCATGTGATGCATGAGCAGCGCCTCGTCATAGCGCTCGGAGGACAGGTAGTGCACAAAGGCTGGCGTGCGCAGGAGATGAGTGATCTGTTGACGCAGATCTCGCCGGGCATCGATGCCGAAGTGCATCTCGGCAATCGCATTGCACCACTCGATCTGATTCTGTTCGTCGAGCATGATCACGCCATTGGGCGACGCCTGAATCGCCTGAATGAAACGCGCGTGCTGTTGTTCCACCTGCTTGACCTGGTTATGCCAGCGCTTGGCCAGCTTGTGCAGCCGGTAGTAGATTTCGCCCCACAACCCGAGGGCGCTCGGCACTTGACCGTAGACCGGGGCGTCGAGCAGGCGCCAAAGGCGCTGGGCGTGATAGACGTTGAAGAAAAGCTGAGTCACCAGCAGGACAATGGCGGTGACGTAACCTGCGCTCGCACCCCAAAGCCAGCCAACGGCCACCGAAATGGCCGCTTGCAAGATCAGGAACGCCAGCGCACGGGCCCAAATAATATTCATAGACGATGCACAGGAGTATTGCGGCTCACACCGCCCGCCGCCCGACGCCCGTCGGGCACGAGCGGCTTGGCACGGCGGGTCTCGGCCGGAATCGAGACGCGCTGCCTCAGACCGACTGCCTCAGACCGACTTCGTCAGCCGATAGCCGCTGCCGCGTACGGTCTCGATCATAGCATCGTGGCCCGCCGGCTTGAGCGCAGCGCGAAGGCGCTTGATGTGCACATCCACCGTGCGCTCTTCCACAAACACGTGATCGCCCCACACCTGATCGAGCAACTGCGAGCGGCTGTGTACGCGCTCCGGGTGCGTCATGAAGAAGTGCAGCAGACGAAACTCCGTCGGCCCCAGATCCAGCTTGATGTCGCCGCTCGACTGGTGGCTCGTCACCCGATGCGTTGCCGGATCGAGCTTCAGACCGTTCACGCTCACCACATCCTCGGTCAACTGCGGCGCACGACGGCGAAGCACCGCCTTGATACGCGCCATCAGTTCCTTCGGCGAGAACGGCTTGGTCACGTAATCGTCCGCGCCGATCTCTAGGCCCATCACCTTGTCCTGCTCTTCGCTGCGCGCGGTGAGCATGATGATGGGCACGTGCTTGGTGCGCTCGTTCGCACGCAGCTCGCGCGCGAACGTCACGCCCGACTTGCCCGGCAACATCCAGTCGAGCAGCACGAGATCCGGCAGAACGTCACTGATCAGCGTGAGCGCCTGTTCCGCGTTGTACGCCCGGATCGGGTAGTGACCCGCGTGTTGCAGATTAACGGAGATGAGCTCGGAAATCGCCGGCTCGTCTTCCACGATCAGAATGCTGCTAGGCATCGGTTCCCTCTCAAACCTTCAGTAATGTCCGGCCTTTCATTCGCCTTGCACTTTTCGCTGCAAATCTTCGCGCGAAATGTGCCGGACGTCGGTGCCTTTGACAATGTAAATGATGAACTCTGCGATGTTCTTCGCGTGATCGCCGATACGCTCGATAGCCTTGGCAATGAACAGAAATTCCAGGCCCGCCGAGATGGTGCGCGGATCTTCCATCATGTACGTCACCAATTTTCGCACGAAGCCCCGGAACTCATTGTCGATGGCCTTATCGTCACGCACGATCTCGGCCGCCGCCACGATATCCAGACGTGCAAACGCGTCGAGCGTGCGACGCAGCAACTGGGCCGCCATCTCGCCCGAGAGCTTGATTTCGGCGAAGTTCACGCTTTGTGCCGCGCCGTCTTCCAACAGGTGGCGGGTACGTTTGGCGATCTTCTCGGCCTCGTCGCCTGCGCGCTCGAGGTTGGTGATCGTCTTCGAGATCGAGAGCAGCAAACGCAGATCGCGCGCGGTCGGCTGACGGCGCGCAATGATCTTGCTGCACTCGTCGTCGATCTCGACTTCCATCGTATTCAGACGCTGCTCGTTGGCGATCACTTCGTCGACCAGATTGCGGTCGAAGGTGATCAGGCCCTGCATCGCCGTCACAATCTGCGATTCGACCAGGCCGCCCATTTCGAGGACGCGCGAGCAAACCTGATTCAGGTCGGAATCGAACTGGCTGGAGAGATGTTTGTCGTTCATGTCGCGGGTTTCCTCGTGGGCATCAACCGAAACGGCCGGTGATGTAGTCTTCGGTCTCTTTGCGGTCCGGCTTGATGAAGATCTTCTCGGTTTCGCCGAATTCGATCAGCTCGCCCAAGTACATATAAGCCGTGTAGTCCGAGCAACGTGCCGCCTGCTGCATGTTGTGCGTGACGATCACCACCGTGTAGTCGTCCTTGAGTTCCGCGATCAGTTCTTCGATGCGGCCCGTGGAGATCGGGTCGAGTGCCGAGCACGGTTCGTCGAGCAGCAGCACTTCCGGACGGATGGCAATGCCGCGCGCAATGCACAGACGCTGCTGTTGACCGCCCGACAGGCCGTAGCCCGACTGTTGCAGCTTGTCCTTGACTTCGCTCCACAGCGCCGCCTTGGTCAGCGCCCACTCCACGCGGTCGTCCATTTCCGAGCGCGAGAGCTTCTCGAACAAACGCACGCCGAAGGAGATGTTGTCGTAGATCGACATCGGGAACGGCGTCGGCTTCTGAAACACCATGCCGACCTTCGCGCGCAGCAGCGCGATGTCCTGCTTCGCGGTCAGCAGGTTTTCGCCGTCCATGTTGATCTCGCCCTCGGCGCGTTGCTCCGGGTACAGGGCGTACATCTTGTTGAACGTGCGCAGCAGCGTCGACTTGCCGCAACCCGACGGGCCGATGAAGGCCGTCACCTTGCGGTCGGGAATGCGCAGGTTGATGTTCTTGAGCGCGTGATACTTGTCGTAGAAGAAGTTCAGATTCTTGACTTCAATCTTCGAGGGCATTTTGATTTCTTGCGTCGGATTCGTCATGTTCGTCTCAACCGTCAGGTTTGCGTCGTGTCGTAGCGTGGTGTCGTCTCGCGTTGCCGATTACTTCTTGGCAAACAGCGTGCGCGCCAGAATGTTCAGGAACAGCACCCCGAGGGTGATGATGAACACGCCCGCCCAGGCAAGCGACTGCCACTCCGCAAACGGGCTCATGGCAAATTTGAAAATCGTGACCGGCAGGTTGGCCATCGGCTGGTTCAGGTTCAACGACCAGAACTGGTTCGAGAGCGCCGTGAACAGCAGCGGCGCCGTCTCGCCGGCAATACGCGCTACGGCCAGCAACACGCCCGTCACGATGCCGGCGATCGAAGCCTTCAGCGTGATCTTGACGATGATGCGCCATTTCGGCGTACCCAGCGCATAGGCAGCTTCACGCAGGTTATTCGGCACGAGCTTGAGCATGTTCTCCGTCGTGCGGATCACAATGGGGATCTGCAACAGCGCGAGCGAGATGATGCCGGCCCAGGCCGAGAAGTGCCCCATCTGTGCCACGACCAGTGCGTACACGAACAGACCGATCACGATCGACGGCGCCGAGAGCAGAATGTCATTGATGAACCGCGTGATGCTGGCAAGCCAGGACTTCTGACCGTACTCCGCCAGATACACACCGGCCAGAATGCCCAGCGGCGTGCCGACGAGCGTGGCCACACCGACCATCACGATACTGCCCACGATGGCGTTGGCGAGCCCGCCACCCGCCGTGTTCGGCGGCGGCGTCATTTCGGTGAACAGCGACATCGACAAGCCGCCGATACCCAGCGAGAGCGTGGTGTAGAGAATCCACAGCAGCCAGATTAGGCCGAAGGCCATCGCCGCGAGCGACATTGCGATCGCGAAGATGTTCTTGCGACGGCGGTAGGCTTGCAGCCGTACGCGGGTAAAGGCGTCGGTGGGCTTCACGGCCGGCGTTTCCAATTCGAGCGCTTGTTGAGTCATTTATTTACCTTCGCCCTTTTCGAGGCGCAGCAGCATGAGCTTGGACAGCGCCAGCACCACAAAGGTGATGAAGAACAGAATCAGACCGAGTTCCATCAGGGCCGCCGTATGCAGGCCCGGACCGGCTTCGGCGAACTCGTTGGCGAGTGCCGAGGTAATGCTGTTACCCGGCGAATACAGCGAGATGTTGTCGAGCAGGTTCGTGTTGCCGATCACGAAAGTGACGGCCATCGTCTCGCCGAGCGCACGGCCCAGACCCAGCATAATGCCGCCGATAACGCCCGTCTTCGTGAAGGGCAGCACCACGCGCCACATCACTTCCCAGGTCGTGCAACCGATGCCGTAAGCCGACTCCTTGAGCAGCACGGGCGTGACTTCGAACACGTCGCGCATGACCGAGGCGATGTACGGAATGATCATGATCGCGAGGATCACGCCGGCGGGCAGAATACCGATACCGAGCGGCGGCCCCTGAAACAGCGCCCCGATGACCGGCACGTTGCCGAGCAGTGCACCCAGCGGCTTCTGAAAGTACTGGCTGAAGATCGGGGCGAAAACCAGCAGGCCCCACATCCCGAAGACGATACTCGGAATGGCGGCGAGCAGCTCGATGGCCGTGCCGAGCGGGCGGCGCAGCCATGCGGGCGAGAGTTCAGTCAAGAACAGCGCAATGCCGAAGCTCACGGGCACAGCGATGATGAGTGCGATGACGGACGTGACGATCGTGCCGTAGATGGGCACGAGCGCGCCGAATTGTTCTGCGGGAGGATCCCATTCCTTCGTCCACAGAAAGGCGAAGCCGAACTTCTGAATCGACGGCAGCGCGCTGATGACCAGCGACACGATGATGCCGCCGAGCAAAAGCAGCGTGACGAGCGCCGCACCGCGAGTGAGCAGCGCGAAGAGAAAGTCGCCAACGGAAGACGGAGCGCGCTGCGCGCCCGGTGTTGCGAGGGGGCTGGTGGCTTCTGCCATGATGTCGTCTCAGCGTGAGCGCGCCGCCAGCCGTTGCCAGATCGAAGTTCGGGCGTCGGAACAGGCGGCGCGGATGTTGCCGGTTTTAAAGCGTCGGGCAACGCAACCGTGCGTTGCCCGATACCTGCAAGGTGCTTTAGATGCCAGCCTTGTTGGCCGAATCGGCAACCTTCGCCTTCCAGCCAGCACGGATTTGCTTCAGAACATCTTCCGGCAGCGGAATGTAGTCCAGTTCCTTGGCCGTGTTCACACCGTTCTTGAACGACCAGTCGAAGAACTTGAGCACTTCGGCGCTTTGCGCTTCCTTGCCGGCGTCAGCCTTCTGGTGAACGATCACGAAGGTGGCAGCCACGATCGGCCACGACTTGTCGCCCTTCTCGTTCGTCAGGATCTGGTAGAACGTCTTCGACCATTCGGCCTTGGCAGCGGCAGCAGCAAACGTTTCGGCGGTCGGCTCGACCGTCTTGCCGTCGGCATTCGTCAGGGCCGTGTACGTCAGCTTGTTCTGCTTGGCGTAGGCCGACTCAACGTAGCCGATGGCGCCCGGCAGACGCTGCACGAAGGCGGCAACGCCGTCGTTACCCTTACCGCCCGTACCCGTCGGCCAGTTGACCGTGGTGCCTTCGCCGATCTTGCTCTTCCATTCGGCATTGACCTTCGACAGGTAGTTCGTAAACACGAAGCTCGTGCCCGAACCGTCGGCGCGGCGAACCACGGCGATGTCGGTATCCGGCAGCTTGACCTTCGGGTTCAGCTTGGCGATGGCCGGATCGTTCCACTTCTTGATCTTGCCCAGGTAGATGTCGCCGAGCACTTCACCCGACAGCACCAACTCACCCGGCTTCACGCCCGGCACGTTGATGACCGGCACGATACCGCCGACAACCGTCGGGAATTGGAACAGGCCTTGCTTGGCCAGTTCTTCATCGGTCAGCGGGGCGTCCGAACCGGCGAAATCGACGGTCTTGGCCTGAATTTGCTTGATGCCGCCCGACGAGCCGATGCCTTGGTAGTTGACCTTGTTCGAGGTCGACTTTTGGTAAGCGTCGGCCCACTTGGTGTAGATCGGAGCGGCAAAGGTGCTGCCTGCACCCGTAATCTCGCCCGCAATCGCGCTAGCGGCGAACAGAGCGCCAGCCAGGCCGGCAATCGCAGTCTTCATCAGCTTCATGGATTTCTCCGAGTTGGTGTGGTACAGCGTGTGGATGGCTCGAAGAATAGATTCCGAATGTGACAGTAATGTGTCATCTTCGAAAGCTCACAACATGAGCGTCACAGATTTGCCGCGAAATCGTCACATTAGCTGTGCCGTTCCACACTACCCGAACTCCGCCAAAGCGTTGATTGATAAAGGTTTCGGAGCCTTCCCAAGAAGTTTTTCTCGCTCAACATCCGGCTTTGGCATGCATGTCAGCGCCGTGACAATAACGGGTACATGTCGGAAATGGTCTGACAAATCCCGACGGCGGTGTCACAAATGTGAACCTCCGGCCAAGGGCATTGCCATGATGGGAGGGAAGCGAAAGGTGAGGGTGCGGCGATCCGTTCAAGGGCATCGCCGCTGGGGGAGATTTCAGTCGTTCAGGGGTGGCGCGAACGCTGTACGGGCCGCTAAACGTTGTCGCGGCCGCTGACGACAAAGACCGATCATGCCGCCGATTTGACGACGCTTGCGAGATGTTGAGCGAAGGAAGAGGCTTGTGAATCCTCGCGCGCCTCGACCATCACACGCAGCACGGGTTCGGTACCCGATGCACGAATGAGCACGCGTCCCGTGTCGCCCAGCTTGGCTTCGATGGCGTCGCGCTCAGCCGTCAGGCGGCTGTCGCTCTGCCAGTCGTACCCGGCAGGCGTGCGCACATTAATCATGTGCTGCGGGAACAGACGCACACCGTCGAGCAGCTTCGCCAGCGGCTTGTTGTCTGCACGACGAATGGCTGCCAGCACCTGAAGGGCCGAGACAATGCCGTCGCCCGTGGTGTGCTTGTCCAGACACAGAATGTGCCCGGAACCCTCTGCCCCGATCTGCCAGCCGTGTTTGTACAGTTGTTCGAGCACATAGCGGTCGCCGACCTTAGCGCGCACGAACGGCACACCCAACTCCTTGAGCGCGACCTCGACGGCCATATTGGTCATCAACGTGCCCACCGCCCCCGGCACACCGCCGTTATCCAGCCGGTCCTTGACCAGCAGATACAGCAGTTCGTCACCGTTGTAGAGACGCCCTGCGCCGTCGACGATCTGCAGACGGTCGGCGTCGCCATCGAGCGCCACACCGAGGTCCGCGTGATTCGCCCGCACGGCGCGCATGAGCGCGTCCGGCGCTGTAGCGCCGCAGTCTTCGTTGATGTTGAAGCCGTTCGGCTGGTTACCGATCGCGATGACTTCAGCGCCCAGTTCATGGAACACGTGCGGAGCAATGTGATACGCCGCGCCGTTGGCGCAGTCGACCACGATCTTCATGCCGCGCAGGTCGAAATCGCTCGGGAACGTGCTCTTGCAGAACTCGATATAGCGGCCAGCCGCGTCGTCCAGACGGCGCGCCTTGCCAAGCCGCTCGGAGCGCACGCAGATCATCGGATTGTCGAGTTCGGCCTCGATCGCCAGTTCGGTCTCGTCCGGCAGCTTGTTGCCGTCTGCCGAGAAGAATTTGATACCGTTGTCGTGATACGGGTTGTGGGACGCACTGATGACGACACCCGCCGCCAGGCGTAACGCCCGGGTGAGATACGCCACGGCCGGCGTCGGCATCGGACCGGCCAGCATCGTGTCGACGCCCGCCGCGGCGAAACCGGCTTCCAGTGCTGCTTCGAGCATATAGCCGGAGACGCGTGTGTCCTTGCCGATCAATACCGTCGGGCGGCCCGCCGTCTGATTGCCGGCAAGTGCGCGACCCGCCGCATAACCGAGCCGCAGCACGAAATCAGGCGTAATCGGACTTTCGCCCACCGTGCCGCGAATGCCATCGGTTCCAAAATAGCGTCGTTTCATCGTTGCATCGTTCCCAATTGATACGTCGTGCCGGTTGACGGTCCGGTCACGCGCGTCTTTCCTGTTCTTTGACTGCTTTCCGTCGGACGATGGGCGCACTGCACCACCATTCTCGATGGCGTGCATCCCCGCCTGTTCGCCGCAGGGGCTGGTAAATGCCGCCATGGTCTGATGGGTGCCGCGCCCGCACCGCCGTCTGCGGCGTTACTCAGTTAATCACCGTTACCCGCTGCCACTCGCGGCTACTCGGACTTACGTCGACTTACTCGGCGTCGCGTACGGCTTGCCACACCTTGAGGGCGTCGACCGTCTCGGCAACGTCGTGCACCCGCACGATGGCAGCGCCCTGCTGCGCGCCACATATCGCAGCAGCGACACTCGCCACGCGGCGCTCCAGCGGCGACTCACGTCCCGTGATTTCGCCAAGCATGCGCTTTCGCGACATCCCGACCAGCAAGGGCAAGCCGTCGCGCGACAGCACCCGCAGGTGCTTGAGCAAGGCGAGATTATGCGCGAGATTCTTGCCAAAGCCGAATCCCGGATCGAGATACAGGCGCGACGGCGCAACCCCCGCCGAGAGCATGGCGTCCACCCGGCCGTCGAGGAAGGCGGCGACTTCGGTGACGACATCGGTGTAGATCGGAGCGTCCTGCATGGTTTTGGGGTCGTGCAGCATGTGCATGATGCACAGTGCCGCCTCGCTGTCGCGCACCGCGTCAACGGCGCCGGGTTGCTGGAACCCCCAAATGTCATTGATCATGTCCGCGCCGGCGGCCAGCACGGCACGCATCACGCCGGGCTTGTAAGTATCGATCGAGAGCGGTACACCGCAATCCCGCAACGCCTCGACAATCGGCACCACGCGCTCGAGTTCGGCGTCTTCCGGCAACGCTTCGGCCCCCGGACGGGTCGACTCGCCGCCAATATCCAGAATGTCGACGCCCTCGGCGATCAACTGCTCGGCGTGACGCAGGGCGGCGTCGCGGGCGACGAACTTGCCACCGTCGGAAAACGAGTCCGGCGTCACGTTCAGGATGCCCATGACGTGAACCCGACGGGCATCGAGCCTGAAACGCGGCCCAAGTGCCAGCGAGTCGGGCTTGACCGGGGGAGCGGACACCTCACCGGACAGCACGATGTCGTCGGCGACCGGAGCGGTGGAAGGAAGGGATTGCGACTGCTCTGAGGACATTCGGAAGCTCGTAGCTCAGTAAGGCCAATATAGCGGCCCGCTCGCCGGGAGCGGGCCTGTGCGCCCGGGATACCGAGCGCCGCGTATGGCCATCATGTTACCGGAATCGCCCGTCGTATCGACGATGGAAACACTCCGTAACACCGATTTTCGTCGCGCCCGGGTATCGCTCCCCTAACCGGCGTTCGCCGGCCGTGAGCCGGCTCAGAATGCAAAAAGGCCGACGTGAGGCCGGCCTTTCTGGAATGGCAGCACTTTCGCGTGCCAGGGCTTCCGTTTAGACGACGGGCGCCGGGGTGTTACTGGGCTTGAGCGGCGGATTGCCACCCGACGGACCACCGTTTGCCGAACCGCTTTTCGGCGGGCGCGGCGGGCGGCCGTCCATGATGTCGGCAATCTGCTCGCCGTCGATCGTTTCCCACTCCATCAGGGCAGCGGTCATCGCTTCGACCTTGTCACGATTGTCTTCCAGCAGCTTGCGGGCCAGCGCGTATTGCTCGTCCAGAATACGGCGAACTTCACCGTCGACCTTCTGCTGCGTGGCTTCCGACACCGACTTGGCGGACATCCGGCCAAACATCGAATCCTGCTCCGTGTCGACATAGACCATCGGGCCCAGCGCGTCCGACATACCGTAGCGAGTCACCATGTCGCGTGCGAGCTTGGTGGCACGCTCGAAGTCGTTGGAAGCGCCCGTCGACATCTTGTTGATGAACACTTCCTCTGCCGCACGACCGCCAAACAGAATGGCGATCTGCGTGAGCATCGTGTCGCGATACTCGGAGTACTTGTCGTGCTCCGGCAACTGCATCGTCAGGCCAAGTGCCCAACCACGCGGGATAATCGTCACCTTGTGCACCGGGTCGGCTTCCGGCAGCAGCATCGCCACCACGGCGTGGCCCGACTCGTGGTAAGCCGTCGCACGGCGTTCTTCGTCGCGCATCACGGCCGACTTACGCTCCGGCCCCATGAAGATCTTGTCCTTGGCGTCTTCGAAGTCGAGCATCTCGACGATGCGCTTGTTACGGCGCGCCGCGAACAGTGCCGCTTCGTTGACCAGGTTCGCGAGGTCGGCACCCGACATGCCCGGCGTACCGCGTGCGATGACCGATGCATCGACGTCGTTCGAGATCGGCACCTTGCGCAGGTGCACCTTCAGGATCTGCTCACGGCCGCGGATGTCCGGCAGACCGACGTAGACCTGACGGTCGAAACGGCCCGGACGCAGCAGCGCCTTGTCCAGCACGTCCGAACGGTTGGTCGCGGCAATCACGATCACGCCCGAATTGGCCTCGAAGCCGTCCATCTCAACGAGCATCTGGTTCAGCGTCTGCTCGCGCTCGTCGTTACCGCCGCCCATACCGGCACCGCGATGGCGACCGACCGCGTCGATTTCGTCGATGAACACGATACAGGGCGATTGCTTCTTCGCGTTTTCGAACATGTCGCGAACACGGGCAGCACCCACGCCGACGAACATTTCCACGAAGTCCGAACCCGAGATGCTGAAGAACGGCACCTTGGCTTCACCCGCGATGGCACGAGCCAACAGCGTCTTACCGGTTCCCGGCGGGCCGACCAGCAGCACACCGCGCGGAATACGGCCGCCCAGCTTCTGGAATTTCTGAGGATCTTTCAGGAAGTCGACCAGCTCGCCGACTTCGTATTTGGCTTCGTCGCAACCCGCGACGTCGGCAAAGGTGACAGGATTGGCATTCTCGTCGATGAGACGTGCACGGGATTTACCGAAGGAGAAGGCACCGCCCTTACCCCCGCCCTGCATCTGTCGCATCATGTAGAACCAGAAGCCGATGATCAGCAGCGTGGGTCCAAGATAATAAAGCGCGGTCATGAGCACGTTGGGTTCTTCGTCGGCTTTACCCGAGACCTGAACACCGTACTTCATGAGATCGCCCACCATCCAGATGTCGCCGGGCGACACGATGGAATATTTCTGGCCGTCGCTAGGCGTCACCTGAAGGTTGCGCCCTTGCACTACCACGTTCTTGACCTTGCCATTCTTGGCATCGTCCATGAACTGGGAGTACGTCACACCCTCCTGAACGTGCGGCTTGTCGAACTGTTTAAAAACAGTAAACAAGACCAGCGCGATGACTAACCACACCGCCGCTTTGGAAAACATATTATTGTTCAAAGCGTTGCTCCTTCATGAAATCGCTTCGCGCCAGGAATTCATTCTAATCCACTCGCAGGCGCACCGCCATAGTGATTCTTTACCGCCACCATAGCGCCAGTGCGCCGGTTTGACGGGCATCAACCCGGATTTTTCAGACCCCGACCGAGAATGAACGTTTCGGAGGATTTGTCCCGGGACGCCTTGGGCTTACGCGGCGCCACCGTTTTGAACTGCTGTTTGAATTTTTCGACAATCTGGCTATAGCCACTGCCGTGGAAACATTTGACCAGCAAAGCGCCTTCTGGTTTCAGGTGTCGCTGAGCAAAATCCATCGCCAGATCGCATAAATGCTCGATCCGCGCTGCATCGGCCGACGCCACACCGGACAAGTTGGGGGCCATATCGGAAACTACAAGGTCGACTTTGCGTCCGGCCACGATATCCTCCAACTGCTCGAGCACGCTGTCCTCGCGGAAGTCGCCCTGCAGGAAGTGAACGTCGGCAATCGGCTCCATCGGCAGAATATCGAGCGCGATGATCGTGCCATCGATACCCCCCTCGGTCCGCTTGCCGCCCGCGAGCTTGTTGCGCGCGTACTGACTCCAGCTTCCCGGGGTCGAACCGAGGTCGACAATGATCTGGCCCGGCTTGATCAGCCGGTCCTGTTCGTCGATTTCCTTGAGTTTGTACGCTGCGCGGGCTCGATAGCCCTCTCGCTGCGCCATTTTGACGTAGGGATCGTTGATGTGATCGTGCAGCCATGCGTGGCTGAAACGGTTTTTTGCCATGTTTCTTCAAAAACGCTGCGAATTTGCAGGATAATACGCCCTTGCGCGCCCAAAATCCGTTTGCCAGCCAGCAGTCATTGCAGGCGTTGGCCACCGCTTGCGGGCGCATCCTAACTCGTTTGTCTCGTCTGTCTTCTATGCCCGCATTGACCCTGACCCCGGCGCAACGCGCCGACCTGCGCTCCGCCGCCCACGCGCTGAATCCTGTCGTTCTGATCGGCGCCGACGGCTTGACGCCGGCGGTGCTCAAGGAAATCGACGGGGCCCTGAAGGCCCACGAACTCATCAAGGTGCGTGTGTTCGGCGACGAACGCGACGCACGCGTGGCCATTTACGAATCCATCTGCGACCAACTCGGTGCAGCGCCTGTGCAACACATCGGCAAGCTGCTCGTGCTGTATCGTCCGACACCGGACGAAACCGAAGCCCCGGTGCGCGCCAGAACCGGCGGTACCGGCGCGACGGTCAAGGGCCGTGCTCCGCGCACCGTCACCGTTGTCAAGAACAGCACCAACGCCGGACGTCGCCCCACGGTCAAGAAAGTGACCGTTGCCGGCAACGAGCGCATGACCGCTGGCGGTATCGTCAAACGCGCCAAAAAGCGCCAGACCAGCGTCAAGCGCCAGCGCAACGACTAAGCCGAAAGTGGCGGATCAGGCACTTTCCGCCAGTTCTCGAAAAAACGCGCCCTGACATTGTCGGGCGCGTTTTTTATTGGGTGACGCCATTTGGCAAGCCGTGAGGCCAGCGCCATCGCGCCCCCTGCGGCATTTAGGCCCGCACGGGCTGACGCCAGATCAGCGCAATGCCCAGCAAGCTTTGCAGCAGATAAATACCGCTCGATATACCGTGGAGCATGCCG
>NZ_JAELTP010000389.1 GCF_016428915.1 Pandoraea sp. ASV26 | reverse complement strand
ACAATGCCGCCCATCCCGACGAAGAAGACTAGAAACAAAATGACGGCGATTGCCGTAGGTCCTGCAGGAGCGTGCAGCGTAAACTGGTACATTGTTAAAGTCATCATTGAAAAGAATGCAATGAACAATGTGCGGAGGACACCAGCAGCGACGTAGCCAGCTAAGTGCGATCGAAAGTAGTCGAATCCATCCGTCTTGAGCACTTTGAACTTGATCATGAAGTCCAAAGTGAACTTGAATAGAACAATGAGTAGTGCTACGCACGCGGTGATAACAAGCAACCATATCAATCCGAGTGTGAATGCCTCGGCAGGCGGTATGTCTAGAGTCGAAAGCGTACCAGCAAAGCCTGGCCAAGTACCAGGCATGGGCATCCCCGGAGCTCTGGGGTCGCCGTTCCACGTATAGTCATACGGGTTGCTGGCATTGTAAGGCTGCCTCCTTGACAATGCATGGAG
>NZ_JAELTP010000388.1 GCF_016428915.1 Pandoraea sp. ASV26 | reverse complement strand
CTCGGTACAGTATGCAGCGACCATCGTTCCATTTCAGTTGACCACACTTTATGGCATACAACTTTTCTACCTACGAGCATCACGTCAGATGAGGCTCTTAGACACTGAAGCAGAAAGCCCAATGTATGCTCACCTGACTGAATGCAGTGAGGGGGTAGAGCATATCCGTGCGTTCCAGTGGGAAGAACGACGCTTGTCTAAGGCTTGGAACATACTGGATAAGTCCCAAAAACTGTTTTATTTTAGGCAGTGCATTCAGCACTGGCTTGGTTTAGTGCTGGATCTTCTCGTCACTGCTACTGGCGTCTTCCTCGTAGCCTTAGCCCTCTATCAAGGCTCGACGACCCAAGCTTCGCTAGGTCTTGGTCTTTTAAAGGTGATGCAAATTGGCCCTGATTTGCTATACCTGTCTCTTATACACATCTCCGAGCCCACGAGACGATATTGTGTATCTCGTA
>NZ_JAELTP010000387.1 GCF_016428915.1 Pandoraea sp. ASV26 | reverse complement strand
GCATATACCTAAGCCGGGGGCTTTACACCCTCCCACCTGGCCGTCCACCCGCCCTGTTTGGTGGCGTCGGCTGATGTGCGCCGCCTCCCAAGAGATGAGGAACCCCCCTTGCCCTGGCGAGATGATGGGCCCTCCCTTGTGGAAGCGCCGCCCCCGAATCATGTCGCCGCAATTCCTAATCCCCCACCCGCCGCGGACAGCGACCCAGCAACACGAGGGGGATTGCGGATGCGAGAGAGGGACGAACGAGAGAAGCGTTATACTCGTATGGACTCGTACCCGCTGGTGTTTATTGGCGTTGTGCATGGATGCTGAAGAATTCCATTTTTTTTCTTAAGTACTCTTCTTTTTCAAACGGCAAAAAGATGCCGACTACATGACGAATAGACAATGCTGGCTCACCCTCGCTCCCTTGCTTGGAGGTTTTAGATGGGCAAGGTACTAATAGCAGTACGAGGT
>NZ_JAELTP010000386.1 GCF_016428915.1 Pandoraea sp. ASV26 | reverse complement strand
AGGTTACACAACAGTTTTTTGGACCGTCCGTGTCACCATCATGTACATGGCCTCTGTGGCATCGGTTTCGAGCTTCGCGGAGTATTTATGGGCACAGAACATCCAGAGCCAGTTTTAGATGCTGTAATGCTTCCCATTGGCGGTCCCAAGAGCTCTGGCTTATCCAGTATGATGGTGAATTCGTAACTGGCATTACCCATGTCCGTGGATGCTATAAATGCCTTTCCTTGACGGCTAGAACCGTTTCTCTTAATGAAATATAAACTCCCCCCACTATCTAACATGCTCAATTTCCTAACAACATTTTTTTTTTAAATTAAATACTATTTATTTTAATGAGCGGTGTCATCATCTCTTAAGTTATGTTGGTCAAGCAAGAGTCTACGAGCGCGCCACATCTTAACTTACTGTACGTCGAAATGTAGACCGAAATCCCCGGGTTATCCAGCACTAGGGGAC
>NZ_JAELTP010000385.1 GCF_016428915.1 Pandoraea sp. ASV26 | reverse complement strand
CTTCAAAATCCGACCTAGAAATATGAATCAAGTATGAAATACCTTGAGAACGGTAATCTCTCGCGCGACTCGCTCTCTCTTCTCGGGTGGTAGTTTGCGATCCCGTTGTCGCTTGCTCAGGCGCTGTCGCTCGAAGCCTTTGGCGGCCTTGAGAGCGCGAGACAGCTCCTCTTGGAACTTTTCGAGCCTGGCCGGGAGGCTTGTTTCAATTCCCCTCTTCCGTTTCGGCATGGTTGTAGCGTGCGAGGGTTTGTGGCTGCAATTGCGTTGAGTGTTGGACGCTGCGGAAGATTTCTTTTTTTGGCGCCTCTTTTTCGGCTTTGATAAGCTAGCCGTAATCGACACTGTGGACCGTGGTGGGGACTGCTGCTGCTGCACAGTGCGGCAAGATTGGCCCGAGATTGCTGGGTAACTGTCTCTTATACACATCTCCGAGCCCACGAGACGATATTGTGTATC
>NZ_JAELTP010000384.1 GCF_016428915.1 Pandoraea sp. ASV26 | reverse complement strand
GTGTCATCGCACTTGACTTTGCGCATGCTGCACATGTCACAGGCGCGCCGCAATCGCGTAAGCTTGGGATTGATGGTTGGATCTCTCACTCCGCCAGCACTTCCTGGGCTGGAGACGAGATGCGATGGCATCTCGGCTCCATGGTCCAGGTGGCCAGCGACACCGGGCTGGGCAACAGCTTCTGCGGCCGCATTTTGCAGAGCCTGTGAGTTTTGCAGAGCTTGGGCAGCGTCACTGGCAGCCTGCAGAATTTCAAGACCATTGCTCGCATAAGCGTGCGCGGTGGTATGGGGAGACGGCGGAGGCGGTGGAGAGGAGGACATGATGTGATGCGCCGCAACGCGGTGTATCTGGAGTCGCGATGGGTGATTATCGGCGGATGTCCGGATGATGGATTGCGTTGAAGCGAGGTGAAGCCGACGTGTGGCCCAGATAGGGCGGTGGCAGCATTTGGTGGAG
>NZ_JAELTP010000383.1 GCF_016428915.1 Pandoraea sp. ASV26 | reverse complement strand
CGAGACCGCCGAGTGGTTCGAACTGCTTGCCTCGACCACGTTGCAGGGCAATTCGCATCACTACCATGCGATCACCAGCCAGCGCGCGGCGACGCATGTGCGTGTGAACCTGTACCCCGACGGCGGTCTGGCGCGCCTGCGTCTGTACGGCTTGCCGCAGAGCGATTGGGATGGCCGTTCGCGCGACGAGCTGATCGATCTGATCGCGATGGAAAACGGCGGTTACGTGGTGGCGGCGAACAACCAGCATTTCGGGTTGGCGTCGAACCTGCTCATGCCGGGCCGTGGCGTGAACATGGGGGATGGGTGGGAGACGCGGCGGCGTCGTGAGCCGGGCAACGACTGGGCGATCATTGCGTTGGCGCAGCCGGGGGAGATTGGCAAGATCGAAGTCGACACGGCGCACTTCAAGGGCAACTTCCCGGATCGCTGCTCGATTCAGGCGGCGTATGTGACGGG
>NZ_JAELTP010000382.1 GCF_016428915.1 Pandoraea sp. ASV26 | reverse complement strand
CTCTTGAAAAGGAGATTCAGACTAGCGTGCCGGATGCAAAGGTTGTGCTCAGCAAGTATGATAAGGATCCGTTTATGATTATGGATGTTGGCGATTTGGAGTAAAGGCGAGCAGCGAGCAAACGAGAGTTAAATGGATTTGAAAATACCAAGATCGTGTTAAGCTTTGTAATTTTGGACCTTGCGTGTTTCGCTGTATATGCATGAGTGCTGTCCTAGTATTATGCATTTATTGTACAATAGCTCATTGCCCGTCTTTCGGCGGGCGAGCTCCCTCGTGCTCTGCATGTTGATGAAGAGCAGCATCTCCTTCGTCTATGCAATATTGGACATCGCCGCCTCCTAAACCCTTTTCTTTCCACGTCTCCAACAATCGTCGTGGCATGTCCCACTCGGCCCGTGCTTCGTCTAGCTTGCCCTCCTTTACCAGCGACCGCAGCCGTTCCGGAGTTGCCAGAACC
>NZ_JAELTP010000381.1 GCF_016428915.1 Pandoraea sp. ASV26 | reverse complement strand
CCATACATATCCAGCGACCAGGGCACAAGCCACTACGTCGCACTATCAGCGCCCCCGCGAGCTGAAAAGGCCTGGCTAATAACGTACGGCCATCTCTCTCCGAATCTCCATTTGGTGGCCCATATTATGTACGAGTTTAGCCTCCTGCCGCCCTCCCGCCGCTACCCCTAGTTATTACGTCTTGGCTACGGATACTAATTAGTACAGTATTGGGGCTGTAAAAAAAAGGGAGGCTATGCCCGAATTGGTAATGTGTCGTGTGACAAGAGGAAAAAAAGGGTTCAAAGTAGAAAAACCCCCTGCAAATGACCCCCTTCCCTTGCCAAGGAAAATGGAGCAAAATGGCCTAGAAGAGAGTCTTTTTGGGCCGTGTTTGCCGGGTTTATGCTGGGAAAGAGTGTTGGGTTTAATTCTTTTTCTAGCCTTGTATTTAGTGTGTTATTCATGCACAGACGTATGC
>NZ_JAELTP010000380.1 GCF_016428915.1 Pandoraea sp. ASV26 | reverse complement strand
AGGTACGATAGCAGCATACCGCGCAACATAATTGCGGACTGGCGAAGCATCTGTTCACAGACCGTACGCAGCAGCTAATACGACAGTCAGCGACGAGGAAGAGCGTTGCAGACCATTATAAAACTTACAAAAAGCGCAATTTGCAAAATAATAAAATTCATTAGAAGCTCGTTGCCATCATTATCTGGGAATGGAGAATTGTCGACAAATGTGACGATATGCCTTAATAGTTCCGGCTGGTAGAAAACAAGGACCACGACCGCCAAACGAGCGACGACGCCGATTAGAAATGGGGCATAAACCATTTGAAATAAGATGCTGTAGAAAGCAAATATACCAACTTCAGTCTCTACTCTTTGTGTTAGCCAAGGGTTTTTGTACTCAATAAAGATAGTTGCCGCCTACTCTTCGACAGCGCCACGGCAAACTTTTGAGACAATGCTTCAGTCGAGTACTCAGG
>NZ_JAELTP010000038.1 GCF_016428915.1 Pandoraea sp. ASV26 | reverse complement strand
CGCAGCGCGATGGAGGATTGACCGAGCGATTGAGGGAGGTGTTGGCTACGATGCCTGATTCGATGCCGCGATAGCGGCTTCAGCGACCGAGCCCAGACGCGTGACGAGCAACTGGTCGATCTTGTAGTTGTCGATGTCGACCACTTCGAACTTGTAGCCTGCGGCCTCGGTGGCTTCCGACTTCTTCGGAATGCGCTTGAGCTGATAGATCATGAACCCGGCGATGGTCTCGAACTCGCCTTCGCCGGGGAGTTCGTCGATATCGAGCGCCTTTTTCACGTCTTCGACAGATGTGACGCCATCGACGAGCCAAGAGTGTTCGTCGCGCTGCACGATCTGATCTTCATCGGCCGGGTGAATCACGTCACCCATGAGCGCGCCCACGATGTCGTTGAGCGTCACTACGCCAACGACCATCCCGTACTCGTTGATGATGACGGCAAACCCTTCACGGGTTTCCTTGAAGCGTGCCAGTGCCTCGGACAGATTGAGCGTGTCGGGAATCACCAGCAGCTTCTTCGCGTAGAGGCGGTCCAGATTGCGGATCACACTCGACAGATCTTCGCTGGCAATGCGCTGGAGCAAGTCCTTCGAATCGACATAACCGAGCACGTTGTCGATTTCGTCGCGGCACACAAGATATTTCGAGTGCGGGCTTTCGATCATCTTCTGGCGAATGCTGCGTTCTTCCTCGGCGATGGTGAAGTACACCACGTCGTCGCGAAACGTCATCACCGAGCCGACGGTGCGCGATTCCAGCTCGAACACGTTCTCGATCAGATGAAGTTCCTGCTTGCGGACCACACCGGCTTGCGCCCCCGCGCCGACCATGGCCGCGATGTCTTCCGAAGTAATGTTGTCGATCGCATGCGTCGGCACCTTGAAGATGCGCAGGAAGAAGTTCGCCACACCGTTGAACAGGAAGACCAGCGGGCGAAGGACCTTCAGGCAAAGCAGCATCGGATCGATGATGGCCACGGCAACGCGCTCGGGGTTGACCATGGCGAGGCGCTTGGGAATCAGATCGGCGAACTGAATGAAGGCGATCGTGATGAACAGGAACGAGCCGATGCCCGAGAGCCGCAGGGCCAGCGCCTGATCGGTAAACGTCGAGAGCCATCCGAACAGGTAAGTGGTCAGGAAGCTCTCGCCGAGCACCCCGCCCAGCACTGCGACCGCGTTCACGCCGATCTGCACGACCGTGAAGAAATTGCCGGGCTGCTCCTTGAGCGCGAGCACCTTGACGGCCTGTAGATCGCCCTTCTCCATGAGCACCTGCAACTTGGTGCGCTTGGCGGCAGTGAGCGAAATTTCGGCGGCGGAAAAGAAGGCGCTGACCAGAACCAGCACCAAGATACTGAAAAGAAAACCGTAACCACTCATATTGTTGTCCCTGAAAGTGCGATAGCGGGTACATTGCCGCGACGCAGGCCGGACCCGTTTGCACGGGGTGGGGTCCGGTAGCAGGGAGACATTTCGAAACAAGGCCGGCGGGCCATCATTTTGAGATGCCTTCGGGCTGGCGGACGGGAGGGGCGTACCCGGTCCGGTGCGAGCGGAAGCAAAAGGCAGCCAAAAAGCAGCCAAAAGGTGCCGTTTGCGCCGTCTGTCGGGTCGCGTCAGCCGCGTCGTCTGTACCGCTGTCCGATAGCATGCCATAAGTTCGGGGCAGGCCGACAGCGGATCCTGTGGGCCGGGCGCTCGCCGGCGTGTCGTCTACCGCAGGGCGGTACCTTACCCGAGCCGCGAGACAACGCGTACAGAACCGACAATGGGCGTTCCCCCCTTCGGGCATCGTGAATGCCGCCCCGACGCAGTGTCGGAGCCGTGGCAACAGGCCATGTTTCTCTTTCCTGAGGACAGCACGACGATGAACGCTATACAGGCATCCCATTACTCGTCCGCCATGAGCAACCCCGTGGCACCGGGCGCGCTCGATTCGGCTGCGGGACTCGCCGGGGCCGCGGGTATCCCGCTGATGAGCGTCGCGAACATCCGCGCCGACGCGCCGGCGCACCCGTGGACGGTTCGCGCTCCGAATGCCGTGGCGGTACCGCTGGGCGTGGACAACGCATTCGGCAACGATTTCCAGGGCACGTCGGCGGACGTCGATGGATCGGCCGAGACACCCTTTGGCGCGTTTGCGTCGCAACCGGTCGACACGACCCGCGTCAACGCGTTCCTTGCGCCATTGGCCGCCCCCACGAACGGTGCAACGCGTGGTGCGCAACCCGTGCTTAGCGCGTCCGCCATGGAGACACTTCATGTCTGCGCCAGTACGCAGAACATCAATCCGCACATCGCGTCGCGGGACGGTCGCAATCACCCGGTCTTCATGCCCGACGGCGGTAGCGAACGCGCGCAGATTTGCCGCGACATCGTGAGTGGCTCGCTGCTCGGCACGGGCGGACGCAACGGTACCGTGCCGTTCGATACCGGTCGCGACGACGTGACGGCGATCGTCGCGGATACCGCTCGACGATGGACCGGCCAACCAGCACTGGCGGGCAAGAAGGAGTGGTCCAGGGCGTGTGACGAACTGGAGTCGCCCGCTACGTTCATCGCAAAGCTCTGCGAGCGCCTGCATCAGGGGTCTCGCGTTCTGCCCACCCGTGCGAGCACCGAATGGATGCTTCGCGTGGGACTCGCCAACGGCTTGCCGATGCATCAGGCGATGGTGCGATCCGATTTGCCGCCCTCTGTGGCGCTGGGCACGGACGAGTGGGTCAAGCTCACACTGGGCGTAGAGCAACTGGGCGAGCGTCACTGGGAGATGCGCCATGCGCAAGTGTTGGACGCGGCGGCGCTGCCGGCGTCGAACACGAAGTCCTTCACGGCGCTGGCGACGGCGATGTCATCGAAGCCGCCGCATATTGCAACGCAGCGACTGCGCAACCAGCTCACCCTGCGCGGCTTGCCGACAGCGCCGGCCGATGCCGCCACCGAGGCGTCAGTACAGCGGTAAGCGCTCCCGATCGGGCACACGCTTGATCGTCAGACGTCACGCATAAAAAAACGCGCCCGGTATGACCCGGGCGCGTCGGCGTTTGGCGTTGACGACGGGCTCACGTGCGGTGCAAACGACACACCGCACACTTGCGTCATGTCACGTCATGACACCCCATGACACCTCATGCCACATCAGGTGCGACGGTAGATCTCTGCGCCGCTCTTGACGAACTCGACCGCCTTGACTTCCATGCCCTGCTTGAGCGCCGCTTCGTCGCTCAGGCCTTGCTTGGCAGCGTAATCGCGCACGTCCTGCGTGATCTTCATCGAGCAGAAGTGCGGTCCGCACATCGAGCAGAAGTGCGCCACCTTGGCGGAGTCCTTCGGCAGCGTTTCGTCGTGGAATTCACGCGCCTTGTCCGGATCGAGACCCAGATTGAACTGGTCTTCCCAACGGAATTCGAAGCGAGCCTTCGACAGCGCGTTGTCACGAATCTGCGAGCCGGGATGGCCCTTGGCCAGATCGGCGGCGTGTGCGGCAAGCTTGTACGTGATGATGCCTTCCTTCACGTCGTCCTTGTTCGGCAAGCCGAGGTGTTCCTTCGGCGTGACGTAGCACAGCATGGCGGTGCCGTACCAGCCGATGGTCGCAGCGCCAATGCCCGACGTGATGTGGTCGTAGCCCGGGGCGATGTCCGTCGTGAGCGGTCCGAGCGTGTAGAAGGGGGCTTCGTCGCAGTACTCGAGCTGGAGATCCATGTTCTCCTTGATGAGCTGCATCGGCACGTGGCCCGGGCCTTCGATCATGACCTGAACGTCGTGCTTCCAGGCGATCTGCGTGAGCTCGCCCAGCGTTTTGAGTTCGGAGAGTTGCGCTTCGTCGTTGGCGTCGTAGATCGAGCCCGGACGCAGGCCGTCGCCCAGCGAGAACGCGACGTCATACGCCTTCATGATTTCGCAGATCTCTTCGAAGTGCGTGTACAGGAAGCTCTCCTTGTGATGCGCGAGGCACCACTTGGCCATGATCGAGCCGCCGCGGCTCACGATGCCGGTCATGCGGTTGGCGGTCATCGGCACGTACGCGAGGCGCACACCGGCGTGAATCGTGAAGTAATCCACGCCTTGCTCTGCCTGCTCGATGAGCGTGTCGCGGAACATTTCCCACGTCAGCTCTTCGGCCTTGCCGTTCACCTTCTCGAGCGCCTGATAGATCGGCACCGTGCCGATCGGCACCGGGCTGTTGCGCAGAATCCACTCGCGCGTTTCGTGGATGTGCTTGCCGGTCGACAGATCCATCACCGTGTCGCCGCCCCAGCGGATCGCCCACGTCATCTTGTCGACTTCTTCGCCGATCGACGACGTTACGGCCGAGTTGCCGATGTTCGCGTTGATCTTCACCAGGAAGTTACGGCCGATGATCATCGGCTCCGATTCCGGGTGGTTGATGTTGTTCGGGATGATGGCGCGGCCACGGGCGATTTCGCTGCGCACGAACTCCGGCGTGATCTCGGCGGGAAGGCTGGCGCCGAAGTGCTGCCCCGGATGCTGGCGCGAGAGCAGTTTGGCCAGACGTTCGCCTTGCGGGCCGGTGTTGCGCACGCTCTCGATGTATTCCTGACGGCGCAGGTTTTCGCGAATCGCGACGTATTCCATCTCGGGCGTGATGATGCCCTGACGCGCGTAGTGCATCTGCGTGACGTTCTTGCCGGCCTTGGCGCGGCGCGGCGTGCGGTGCAGACCGGGGAAACGCAGCTCGGCGGTGGCGGCGTCGGCGGCACGCTCACGGCCGAACGTGGACGTCAGGCCCGGCAGCGCTTCGGTGTCGCCGCGCTCCTCGATCCACCCGGCGCGCAGGGCGGGCAGGCCGGAGCGGATGTCGATGCGGGCGTCGGGATCGGTGTAAGGGCCGGATGTGTCGTAGACGTAGATCGGCGGATTCTTCTCGCCGCCAAAGCTCGTCGGCGTGTCCGCTTGCGAGATTTCACGCATCGGAACACGGATGTCGGGACGCGAACCGCTGACGTAGATCTTTCGGGAATTGGGCAGCGGGGCGATCGCAGCTTCGTCTACGCGCGCGTTGGCTGAGAGGAATTTCGGATTGGCGTTCATGCAATGTCTCCTGGCGGGGCACGTGTTGACGCCGACAAATTCGGCGCAAAGCGGCTCAGGAGCATGAACGGGGGCGAGGAACTTCTACGCTCCCTGCGCTGGCATTATCCAGATCAGGTTCTAAGGGTATTTCTCACCCACAACTCACGTTGCAGGACCCCTGCGCTAGCTTTGCGGCAACGATACACCGACATGCCCGGCAAACACAAGCACGATGTGTCCCGAAAAACGTGAACGGCAGATGGTGCAATGCGGCATAGAAAATGCCGATGAAAACCTCGCACGCGATGTTTGCTCCGCGCGTGGCGTGCCCGCTGTCGTCCTTGTTGTGCCGATCGAACGTGTGCGGTATGGGCTGGCGGTCCGGGGGCTGCGTGAGTCTGCCGGTCAGGCCCCAGCCAGATGTGAGGGTGAAGGGCGGCGTGACGCCAGCATTACTGCGCCAACCGGACTTCGCGCTGAAACTCGCGCGGCATCAGTCGCAGCGCGTCACGGAAGAACCGCCGGTCGGGCGGCGGCAGCATCGGCAGCACCCGACCCAGCGACTGGGCGGCGTGCAACGCCTGCGGCGAGTCGCCGTCCTGATGCAGCGTGAACCACAACATTTCGAACCACAGGTTGGCGAGCTGCAACGGCTCGAAGCTCACACGTCCCTCTTCATGATCGGCGAGCGTCGTCGCCAGCACATCCGTCCAGCGCCGGAAGCCCTTGGCCCGGGAGAAAGGGGCGCCGAACGGCTGCACGGCGTCGAGAAAGGCATCGACCGTGAGCGGTGTGCTCGCGCGTAAAGTCGTCAGATCGGGGTCGCGCCGCGCCGGCACGGCGCCGCGCGCGATACGCAACAGGAAGACGGTATTCCACACCGAGTTGCCGCCCACGCCGAAGCGGTCGCAGATCCATTCCGACAGACCGATCCAGCGCAGCGCCTGACGTTGCACCTCGGCGGCGGCAAGACGTCTGCCGGGGTCGATGAGCGCGCCCTGCCAGAACAGCCAGAGCGACAAGCCGATATTGGCCGCGACGTGCTGCGCGAGTTCGATGGAGTCGGCTTCGAAGGCCGCTTGCAGGGCGTCGGAGAACGCCGCCAGCGCATTGGCGGCCGATTGAGCCCGCGCGGGCATCGGGCCGGAGCGCGCAGCGTGCGACTTGTACAGCAACGCTTGCAGGTTGCGGCTCTCGAAGCGGATACGCGGGTTGTAGACGAGGCATGGCGCGAGCGACGCGTCGTCGCCGATGCGTTGCAGATGGGCGAATGCCCCGGCTTCGTCGCGCAATGCATAGGCTTGCCACGCCTGCACGATCCAGTGCATGGCGCGCAAGGTGGGGGAGCCGGGGGAGCCCGGCGCGTTCGCGCCAAAGGTCGCGGCGAGTGTGGCAAGCGTCTTTTTCGTGCGCGCGGCGTCGCCCATGCGACGCCACACGATTGTCTCGGCGAGCAGGGCGATGCCGCGTTGCACATCGTCGACGGCGCACACCTGTGCCGCATGGAACGACGCAATCGCCCCCGTGCGCTGACGCCGCCCGTCCCCTTGCGAGGGCGCTTGCGGCGGCGCGAAGAACACGCCGTCCTGCATGTCGCGCTTGCCGAGCGTGAGGTGATGCCAGAACGCGATGTCCTGCATGACGTAATCGAGTGCGGGCGATTGCGTATCGGTTGCCGTGTCTTGCGGAAGCCCGAGAAACGCGGCAATGGCACGGCGTGGGTCGTCGGGCGTGGTGTCTCCGATCGCCACAACGATGCGCGACATCTCATGCCGGGCGAGCCAGAAAGGCCCTTTGCCGCGGCCGCGTGTCGGCAGCAGACGCACGTCGGCGTGCCTGTCGTCACCCCAGCCGACGGCGACGCCCCAGCGAGCAAAGTCCGAGAATGCGCGACTGATCAGCATGCGCAAATCGCCGGCCTCACCGGACTGAGCGAAACGGATTTTCAGCGAGGCCAGCGAGACGGATGACAACTCGTAGTGGGCCGCGTAATAGACCCGCATCAACAACCACAGGCTCTGATAGCGCACCGGTCGACCATCGATCTTCTGAGGGGCGTCGAGGCGCACGACGAGCGCAGGCGCGTCGGCAGCGGCTGAGGGCGTGAGGCTCGGGACAGGTGTGTCGGGCATGGCGTCGAGGGGTATCGAGTCGCACCGGGCAGTGGACGACATCCGCAGCATCGGCGGAATCTTCTGAGGGGCGCACCGATGATACGGCGGTTACGTCGGTTACGGTAGCTTTGCTTTGCGTCTGTCGAAACGCGCACTATCCTGCAAGCGCTTCCGGAAGCCGGTGCCTGGCCAGCGCCACTGCCAACGTTCCTGCCATCTCCATGGCATCCCATGAAATAAGGACAACGAAATGAAAACGATAATCTCTCGCTGGCGGCGTGGCGTCTGTGGACTGCGGGGTGCGGTCGTGCTCTTGCTTGCGCTTGTCTGCGCGATCATGTTCGCCGGACCGGCAGATGCGGCGGAACCGGTTCGGACGGCGCCCGTGCACATGACGGAGCGCGCCGACTGGGGCAAGTTCTTCGACGCGGAAGGGGTCAAGGGCACGATTGTGGTGCTCGATGCTCGCACGCAGACGTATCAGGCGTTCGACCCGGTACGTGCCGAGCGGCGAATGTCGCCTGCGTCGACGTACAAGATCTTCAACAGCTTGCTCGCGCTGGAGTCGGGCGCACTCGATAACGAGCGCGAGATCATTCCCTGGGACGGCAAGCCGCGCCGCGTGAAGCAATGGAACGCTGCGATGGACTTGCGCAATGCGTTTCGCGTGTCATGCCTGCCGTGTTATCAGGTCGTCTCGCACAAGATCCCGCGCGAGTATGCCCAGACCAAGCTGAACGAGGCCGGCTACGGGAACCGCACCATCGGCAGTGCCGCCGATGCGTATTGGGTCGACGACAGCCTTCAGATCTCGGCGCGCGGGCAGGTCGATTTCCTGCAACGTCTCGCGCGTGGAACGTTGCCGTTCTCGGCGCGTTCGCAAGACATCGTGCGCGACATTTCGATTGTCGAGGCCAATCCCGATTACGTATTGCACGGCAAGACGGGCTGGTTCGACGGCAAGAAGCCCGATATCGGTTGGTGGGTGGGCTGGATCGAGCGCGACGGCAACATCACGAGCGTGGCGCTGAACATCGATCTGAAAGACAACGACGATGCGCCGAAGCGCGCGCGTATCGTGCGCGCCGTGCTGAAGCAATTGCAGTTGATCTGACATCAGCCATTCAGGGGCGGCCTGAACACCGCCTGAACAGGAATCGCGCGGCGCGTGCGCCAAACGTCGCCGCCGCCGCGCGATGAGGTGCGACCTACAACGAGCGTCCGTGTTTGAGTGCGGCGGCGATTTCCGCCACGTGACGGCCTTGTGTCTTCGCGATCTTCAACTCGTTCTGGCTGGGTTGACGTGAACCGTCGCCGGCCGCGAGCGTGGTCGCGCCGTACGGGGTACCGCCGGTAATCTCGCCCATGTTGGTGAGCCCCGGCTCGGTGTACGGCACGCCAACGATGACCATGCCGTGGTGAAGCAGCGTGGTGTGAAAGCTCGTGATCGTCGTTTCCTGACCGCCATGCTGCGTGGCGGTGCTGGCGAATACGCTGCCGACTTTGCCCACGAGCAACCCCTTGGCCCACAGGCCGCCGGTCTGGTCGAGGAAGTTGCGCATCTGCGCGGTCATGTTGCCGAAGCGGGTCGGCGTACCGAAGATAATGGCGTCGTAGTCGGCAAGTTGATCGACTTGAGCGACAGGCACGTTCGCGAACGCAGCGCGTGCGGCCTTGGCGCCGCTCTTCTCGAGCACTTCGTCGGGCACCAGTTCAGGGACTTGCATCACGGTGACATCGGTGCCGGCAACGCTGCGTGCGCCTTCGGCGACCGCTTCGGCCATCTTGTAGATGTGCCCGTACATGCTATAGAACACCACCAGGATCTTGGCGTTGGCCATGGGAATCTCCTTAGGGGTCGAGAGATGCCGGCGCCGCGGGCGGATCACCACGCGAGGCGAGCCGTTCCATGATAGTCGACGCTCGTGAAGAAACTTCGCCGGGCTCGGTCGCTGGGCGCATGACGAGACGATCTGCCGCATTAAGGCGTGCGGAACGACCCCGGCGTTTCCCTGGAGAGGGCCGGAACCTGATGGGCTACGTGCGTTCGGTGACTTAGCGCAGGCGCGAGCCGATGAGGCAGCCCAGCGCGAGTGCGGCCATCAGTACGGTGACGCTCGCCGACACGCCGCCGACCAACGCGAGTCCGATGGCGGCAAAGCCGTGTGCCATGACGGCGGCGGGAACGAGCAACACGGCGCTCACCACACTCCAGCGCATGACATAGCGCCACATGAAGCGGCTCACGACCTGCATGCGTGCGTCGAGTTGATGCCGCTGCCAGAAAGACAGATCGGCCGCCGCGTGGAAGAGCCACAGCGGGCTGAAGTATTTGATGAACAAGTCCATGACGCCGTACCGGAAACACAATGCCCGCAGGGCGCGGGCATATCGTCGAGGCACGATGGCGGGGCGGATGCCAATCGGCACAGTCACGCATTTAGGGCGAGTCGACGTATCCGGATTGTAGCAGGCACTCACTCACTTTGTGATGGTGTCAAAAAAGATGAATGGCCTTATTGCGCTGAATGTCGCGCAACGTCCCCGGAAATTTCGATATCGAGGCGTATCTCCCACCGTGTCAGGGTTGGCGGGCGGGCTGGGTGCCAAGCGCATGCGGTGCATTGGCCGTGATTTGTTGGATCAACTCCCAGACCGATTGTGCGGCGGGGGAGAGCGTGCGGTTCTTGCGGCGCACGAGCGTGATGGTGCGCTCGAGTTGCGGCACGAGCGGCAGGGCGACGAGACGTCCGCCGTTCTCCGGCAGACCCGGCATGGCGGGAAGGGCCAGCGCCGGCATGATGCTGATGCCGATGCCCGCTTCGACCATCCGGAAGACCGTGATGGCGTGCCCGACTTCCTGGGCGACCTGGCAATAGGCGCCATGCTCGGCCAGCGCGCGGTCGATCAGCGGCCGGCTACCCGACGCATAGTCGAGCAACACCAGCTTCTCGCCGTTGAGGTCCTTCCACGTCACCTGCGTTTGCTTCGCGAAGCGATGTGAGCGGTCGCACACCACGAGGAACGGCTCCACCATGATGGGTTCGCCGACCAGATCGTCCGTGCCTTCCGAGGCTACGATGACCCCGAAATCGACCTCGCCGTGGCGCACGCTGTCGGTCGCGAGCGTTTGCACCTGGTCGCGCAGCATGAGCGTGATGTCCGGATAGCGGGCCGCACAGGCCGAGATGCATTCGGGCATCAGATTGGCGGAGATCGTGGGGGCGCTGGCCACGCGCACCCGGCCGCGGCGCTCTTCGGCCAAACCGTGCGTGTCGCGCAGAGCGCTCTCCAGCTCGTCGAGCACCCGGGCAAGCGTTGCCGAGAGGCTAGCGCCCACTTCGGTCAGCGTGACCTCCCGTGTGGTGCGATCCACCAGCTTGAGCCCGAGTTCTTGTTCCAACTCGCGGATACAGCGGCTCACGGCGGGCTGGGTCAGGCCGATATCCTCGCCGGCACGGCTGAAGCTGCCGTGTTCAGCCACTGCGAGGAACACCTTGAGCTGGCGCAGCGAGATATTCATGCGTATTTGGTATGAATGAATTTTTTAAATGAATTTGTATTTTAACTGCCCTTGCGTTCTAATACGTGAAAACCCGTATCGCGAGCGCACACTTCCGGTCACTTTCGATCGCCTGCTGATCGATTGACGACCCCGCTGGCGGCCGACATGCCGTCGCGTCCCGTGTTCTGGCGAGCGGGCTTTGTCTTTTTTGACGCATTTGAGATTGACGATGGCCAGACCGCGTTTCCTTCCCGACAATTTCACGTTGATGCTTGTGGCGACCGTTGCGCTCGCCAGCTTCCTGCCAGCGCACGGCGAAGGCGAAGTCGCCTTCAACCTGCTCACCAACGTGGCAATTGCCGCATTGTTCTTCCTGCACGGCGCAAAGCTCTCGCGTGAGGCGGTGCTCGCCGGTGCGACGCATTGGCGTCTGCACCTGTTGGTGTTCGCCAGCACGTTCGTGATCTTCCCGATCGTCGGTGTGGCGCTCAAGCCGGTGCTCTCCTGGATGGTCACGCCTGAGCTGTATCTCGGCATCCTCTTCCTGTGCACGCTGCCGGCGACGGTGCAGTCCGCCATTGCGTTCACCTCGATTGCGCGGGGCAACGTGCCGGCGGCGGTGTGCAGCGCGTCGGCGTCGAGCCTGTTCGGCATCTTCATCACGCCGGTGCTCGTCGGCCTGATCGTCATCCACCACGACGGCAATACCGGCGCGTCGCCGTTCGACTCGATCGGCAACATCATGTTGCAGTTGCTCGTGCCGTTCATCGCGGGCCAACTCTCGCGCAAGGCGATCGGCAAATGGGTCGAGCGTAATCGCACGCTGCTCAAAGTCGTCGATCAGGGCTCGATCCTGCTGGTTGTCTACACGGCCTTCAGCGAGGCGGTGAATACCGGCTTGTGGCATCAGATTCCGCTGCTGGCGCTGCTCGGCTTGCTGGGCTGCTGTGCGGTGATTCTGGCCATCATGCTGGCGGTGACCACGTATTCCGCCCGCTGGCTCGGTTTTTCGCGCGAAGACGAGATCACCATCGTCTTCTGCGGCTCGAAGAAGAGCCTTGCGAGCGGCATTCCGATGGCCAAGGTGCTGTTCGCCACCGGACCGCTGGGCGCCATCGTGTTGCCGCTCATGCTGTTCCATCAGATGCAATTGATGGTGTGTGCCGTTCTCGCGCAACGCTACGCCAACCGCGCGCGCGCCGCCCAGGCGGGCAAGGCCGTGAAGGCCGGGGCGAGCAATGGGTCGACTAGCGGGGCTACCAACGGGGCTACCAAGCCGGTGGGCCACGACGGCAAGGCCGACGGCGGCGCCAAGGCGGGGGCGGGCCACTGACGGCGAATGCCCGTCAAAAACGCGGCCCCGCGGCCCGGAAAGGGCCGCTGTCACACGTTGGTCGTGCGCAAGTGCTAGAATTGCGTCTGTTTCGCTTCTTGACGACCACCCTGGTCCGGCGGCGCCCGACGCATCTGTCCCTCGACAGACCCCTCTCGCGCCAGCCCCGAGCATGGCGCGCAGCGCCCCTTGAATCTTCGCGAGTGAGCTTTGATGCGGAATCCTTCCGCGTGGCGGCCCCCGTTTTTTAAAAGAGATGTCCCTTCATCATGGCTGATGTAAATGCTATTCCGACCCCCGGCTTCGATAGCTTCGGGCTACATGCGGACATCTTGCGGGCCATCGCCGAGCAGGGCTACACCCAACCGACGCCGATTCAGGCACAGGCGATTCCGGTCGTGCTGTCCGGGCGCGACGTCATGGGTGCCGCGCAAACGGGAACGGGCAAGACGGCCAGCTTCTCGCTGCCGATCATTCAGCGCCTGCTGCCCGAGGCCAACACGAGTGCATCGCCCGCGCGTCACCCGGTGCGTGCGCTGATCCTCACGCCGACGCGCGAACTCGCCGATCAGGTCGCCGACAATGTGCGCGCCTACGCAACGCACACGCCGCTGCGTAACACGGTGGTGTTCGGTGGCGTCGACATGAACCCGCAGAAGGACATGCTGCGACGCGGCGTCGAAATTCTGATCGCCACGCCGGGCCGTCTGCTCGATCACGTTGAACAGAAGACGGTGAACCTGAGCCAGGTCCGGATGCTCGTGCTCGACGAAGCCGACCGCATGCTCGACATGGGCTTTCTGCCGGATCTGCAACGCATTCTGAATCTGCTCCCGAAGCAGCGCCAGACGTTGCTGTTCTCGGCCACGTTCTCGAACGACATCAAGAAGCTCGCTTCGAGCTATCTCTCGAATCCGGTCACGATCGAAGTGGCGCGTCGCAATGCGACGGCCGATAAGGTCGAGCAGGTCGTCTACGAAGTGGAGGAAGACGACAAGCGCGCTGCCGTCGTGCAGATTTTGAACGAGCGCGACCTCAAGCAGGTCATCGTGTTCGTCAACAGCAAGGTCGGTGCAAGCCGTCTGGCACGCCAGTTGGAGCGCGAAGGTATCGTGACGGCGGCCATTCATGGCGACAAGTCGCAAAACGAGCGTATGCAAGCGCTCGAAGCATTCAAGCAAGGTGGCATCCGTGCGCTGGTGGCGACCGACGTCGCTGCACGCGGTCTGGACATCACCGATCTGCCGGGCGTGATCAACTACGATCTGCCGTACAACCCGGAAGACTACGTGCACCGTATCGGTCGCACGGGCCGTGCGGGAGCGTCGGGCGAGGCCATCTCGCTGTGCGCGCCGGACGAGCGCAAGCACCTCGTGGAAATCGAGAAGCTGATCAAGCGCGAACTCAAGCGTGGCGAACTGGTGATGGAGCGTCGCAGCCGTTCGCGCGACGACCGTAACGGTGAGCGCTACGATCGCGGTGAGCGTGCCGATCGCACTGACCGCACGGACCGGGGCGAGCGCACCGAGCGCCATGGCCGTCACGATGGCCTGCGTGCCGGTCGCAGCGGTGGCGGTTCTGCGCCGCGTCGCGTGCGTCCGGAAGACGAATTCTTCTACAAGCCGTACGAACCGTCGCCGTCGACGGTCGAGTCGCATCGCGACACCCGCTCGTCGTCGCTCGAATCGGTTGCGCCGACCGCGTTTGGCGCACTGCCGGAAAAGGCGCCCAAGCGTCAGGTGGCGGCGCTGCTTGCAGGTTTCCCCCGCAAGGCGAGCACCTGAGATAGCGATCGCGTGCCTGCGTTGTGGCGCGCTGAAAGTGAAAAGCCAGCGTGGTTACGCTGGCTTTTTTCATTGCGCGCTCGATAGCGAAGGCCCGGGCTTTATCTCGCGTGCTGTTCCCGCCAGGCTTGCGTCGCTGCGGCGTAGAAGTCTTCGCAGTGAGAGAGGTGGGCCAGCGATGCGGGCAATCCGAGATGGCTCGCGGCGTTCTTGAGTGCGGCCAGGACGGCCTCGGTCGTGTCGAGCGCGAGCGGTGCTGCGCCATTCTGTTTGCTCAGCTTCTCGCCGTCGTCTGCCAAGACCAGCGGTACGTGCAGATAGTGCGGCGTCGGGGCATCGAGGCACGCTTGCAGATGGATCTGGCGCGCCGTCGAGTCGAGTAAGTCCTCGCCACGCACGACATCGGTGATGCCCTGCGCCTGATCGTCGACGACCACGGCCAACTGATACGCCCACTGGCCGTCGGCGCGCTTGAGCACGAAGTCGCCGACCTCCGTGGCCAGATCCTGCGTTTGCGTTCCCATCCAGCGATCTTCGAAGTGCATGCGCGCCGCATCGCCATCCGGTACCCGCAGACGCCACGCGCGTGCCGTCTTGCCGTGCAGGCCGTCGCGGCACGTGCCCGGATACGCGAGCGTGCTGTGCCGTGCATGCACACGCGTGAGCGAATCAGCGATTTCGCGGCGCGTGCAGCCGCAGGGATAGACCAGCCCGCGCGCCGTGAGCGAGGCGAGCGCCTGTTCGTACAGCGCGTGCCGCCGGCTTTGCCAGACGATGGGTTCGTCCGAGTGCATGCCCAGACGCGTCAGAGTGGCGAGAATGTCTTCGGCCGCTCCCGGCACGCATCGCGGTTCGTCCAGATCTTCCATGCGCACGATCCAGACGCCGTCATGCGCGCGGGCATCGAGCCAACTGGCCAGCGCCGTGACGAGCGAGCCGCGATGCAGCGGGCCGGTCGGGGAGGGCGCGAAACGGCCCCGGTACCGCCGGGCGTAGCGGGGAGAGCGGGAGGAGGGAGCCAAGGGCGCCGAGGGGGCCGTGGGGCCGCCGGGCGGCGTGGCGTCCCGCGCCGGAGCGTGAGCCACCGGCGCGCTCAGGCGGACGTGGCAGCGTTGGCGGCCATGGCAGCGCCCTGTGCCGTATCCGCCGCAGGCCGGCTGCCGACACATGCCGGGCAATGCTCGCCCTCGACGTAATCGGGGCTTTGCTGATCCTCGGCGGTGACGACGGCGCGGCAGGCGAAGCACTGCTTGGTCGTTGACGGTGCGAGATCAGGCGTGAGCGCCGTGCGGTAGTCGAAGACGAAGCAGTCGCCCCGATAGTGGGCGCCGCCCACGTCTTCGAAGTACTTGAGAATCCCGCCGTCGAGCTGATAGGTGTGCTCCAGGCCGATGTCGCGCATGTAGATCGCGGCCTTCTCGCAACGAATGCCGCCGGTGCAGAACGACACGATGGTCTTGCCTTCGAAATCTTCACGGTGTGTCGCGATGACGTCGGGAAATTCCGAGAACTTCGTCAGACGATAATCGACGGCGTTCTCGAACGTGCCGACATCGATTTCGAAGTCGTTGCGGGTGTCGAGCATCACGACCGGGCGGCCTTCGTCGTCGTGGCCGGCGTCGAGCCAGCGCTTGAGCGTGACGGGGTCGACACCGGGGGCACGGCCTTCTGCCGGCTTGATGACCGGCATCTTCATCGTGATGATTTCTTTCTTCTGACGCACCAGCATCCGGCGGAACGGCTGGGTCTCGGAAAGGCTTTCCTTGACGGTGAGGTCGGCAAACCGGGCATCGGCGCGCAAACCGGCGAGGAATGCGTCGATGCCCTCGCGCGAGCCCGCCAGAAACAGGTTGATGCCTTCCGGCGCAAGCAGGATGGTGCCCTTCAGGCCGAGTGCCTGGCAGCGTTCGAGCAGGGCCGGACGCAGGGTCGCGATGTCGTCGAGCGTGACGAACTTGTACGCAGCGATATTGACGATAGACATGGCAACGGAGTTTCGCAAAAGCGTGAAGCAATAAACCGCCATTATCGCCGATTCGGGCCCGAAGCACTTTGATTTCACACCAGATTCCGCCAAATCGGACGGCACCTCGGGTCTGAGGCGGAATAATTCCTAGTGCCCGCTCGGCGCTATCCGAAAAGCATGACGACGCCGGACGTTTCGCGACGTCGAAGCCCGCTATCCGGGGGCGGCGCGTTACAATACCGCCCATGTCAGAACCTCGCTTCGTCCACCTCCGTCTCCATTCCGAATACTCGATCGCCGATGGCATCGTGCGGCTCGACGATGTCGTCAAGGCCGCCGCCAAGGACGGTCAAGGCGCGCTCGCGCTGACCGATCTCGCGAACATGTTCGGCGCCATCCGTTTCTATAAGGAAGCCCGCGGCAAGGGCGTCAAGCCGATCATCGGCTGCGACGCCTGGATCACGAATCCGGCCGATCGCGACAAGCCGTCGCGACTGTTGCTCCTCGCGCGCAACAAGGAAGGCTATCTGAACCTGTGCCAGTTGCTCTCCAAGGCCTGGCTGAGCAATCAGTGGCGCGGGCGCGCGGAGATCGAACCGTCGTGGCTTCAGGCCGATGGCCTCGCAGGCGGTCTGCTGGCGCTCTCTGGCGCGCAGATGGGCGATATCGGCGCCGCACTGGCGGCCGGGAATCCCGATCTGGCGCTGCAATGCGCGAATCACTGGGCGAGTGTGTTTCCGGGCGCGTTCTACATCGAGTTGCAGCGCACCGGTCACGCGGGCATGGAGACCTACGTGCAGCAGGCGGTGCAACTGGCGGCGAAGGCGGGACTGCCGGTCGTCGCCACGCATCCGATCCAGTTCATGACGGCTGACGATTTCACCGCGCACGAAGCGCGCGTGTGTATTTCGGAAGGCGAGATGCTGGGTAACGCGCGCCGTGTTCGCCGTTTCACACAGGACCAGAGTTTCCGCACGCAGGACGACATGATCGCCGCGTTCGCGGATGTGCCCTCCGCGCTGGCCAATACGGTCGAGATCGCCAAGCGCTGCAACCTCACGCTCGAACTCGGCAAACCGAAGCTGCCGTTGTTCCCCACGCCCGATGGCATGTCGCTCGACGACTACCTTGTGCAACTGTCCAAGGAAGGGCTGGAGACGCGTCTCACGCAGTTGTTCCCCGACGAGGCGGAGCGCGACCAGCGGCGTCCCGACTATTACAAGCGGCTCGACTTCGAGACCGGCACGATCATCAAGATGGGCTTCCCCGGCTACTTCCTGATCGTGGCGGACTTTATCCAGTGGGCGAAGAACAATGGCGTGCCCGTGGGGCCCGGCCGGGGCTCGGGCGCCGGTTCGCTGGTCGCTTACGCGCTGGGCATTACCGACCTCGACCCGCTCAAGTACAACCTGCTGTTCGAGCGCTTCCTGAATCCGGAACGCGTCTCGATGCCTGACTTCGATATCGACTTCTGTCAGGACGGGCGCGATCGCGTCATTCAGTACGTCAAGGAAAAGTACGGCGCGGATGCCGTTTCGCAGATCGCGACCTTCGGCACGATGGCCGCCAAGGCGGCAGTGCGCGACGTTGGCCGAGTGCTCGATCTGGGTTACAACTTCGTCGACGGTATCTCCAAGCTGATCCCGTTCAAGCCGGGCAAGCACGTCACGATCGAAGACGCGCTCAAGGAGGAGCCGCAACTCGCCGAGCGGTTCCAGACCGAGGACGAGGTCAGGCAATTGATCGAGCTGGCGCAGCGCGTTGAGGGCCTCACGCGTAACGTCGGCATGCACGCGGGTGGCGTGTTGATCGCACCGGGCAAGCTCACGGACTTCTGCCCGCTGTACACGCAGGGCAGTGGCGAAGACGCCAGCGGCGTGGTGAGCCAGTACGACAAGGACGACGTGGAAGCCGTCGGCCTGGTGAAGTTCGACTTTCTGGGTCTGACGACCCTCACGATCCTGAACTGGGCAGAGCGCTACATCAAGCGTTTGCATCCGGAGATGGCGGACTGGTCGCTCGATCAGGTTTCGCTCACGGACCCGGCCGCGTTCAACATTCTCAAGAAAGCCAACACGGTGGCGGTGTTCCAGTTGGAAAGCCGGGGCATGCAGGGCATGTTGAAGGATGCCCAGCCGGACCGGTTCGAGGACATCATCGCGCTGGTGGCGTTGTATCGTCCGGGCCCGATGGACCTGATCCCGAGTTTCTGCGCGCGTAAGCACGGCCGCGAGAAGACGGAATATCCGGATCCGCGCGTTGAGCCGGTGCTCCAGGAGACCTACGGCATCATGGTCTACCAGGAGCAGGTCATGCAGATGGCGCAGATCATCGGCGGTTACTCGCTCGGTGGCGCTGACTTGTTGCGTCGCGCGATGGGTAAGAAGAAGGCCGAGGAAATGGCCGAGCATCGCGAGATTTTTGCGAAGGGGGCGGCTGAAAACGGCCTCACGCGCGAAAAGTCGGACGAAATCTTCGACTTGATGGAGAAGTTCGCGGGCTACGGCTTCAACAAGTCGCACGCGGCCGCGTACGCGCTGCTCGCGTACTACACCGCATGGCTCAAGGCGCACCATCCTGCCGAATTCATGGCGGCCAACATGAGCTTGGCCATGGACGACACGGACAAGGTCAAGATTCTTTACGAAGATTGCCTGTCCAGCGTCAACGGGCTGCGCGTGCTGCCGCCGGACGTCAACGTTTCCGCTTACCGCTTCGAGCCGGCCGATTCAAAGACCGTTCGCTACGGTCTGGGCGCCATCAAGGGCAGCGGCCAGTCGGCGATCGAAGAAATTCTGCGCGCTCGCGAAGGCAAGCCATTCACCGATCTGTTCGACTTCTGTGCACGCATCGATCGTCGCGTGGTGAACCGTCGCACCATTGAAGCGCTGATTCGTGCCGGTGCCTTCGACAGCATTCACGACAATCGTGCGCAGTTGATGGCGTCGGTGCCGTTGGCGATGGAAGCGGCCGAGCAAGCGAGCGCGGCGGCCAATCAGGTCAGCCTGTTCGATCTCGGTGACGAAAGCCTGCAAGCGCCGCTGGAACTGGCGGACGAGCCCGCCTGGAGCGACAAGCGCAAGCTCCAGGAAGAGAAGCAGGCACTCGGTTTCTACCTGTCAGGCCACATGTTCGATTCGTACGCGGACGAAGTGCGGCGCTTCGTGCGCACACGCATCCGTGATCTCTCCGAAGGGCGGGACAGGCTCGTCGCGGGGGTGATTTCCAGCCTGCGTACGATGATGACCCAGCGCGGGAAGATGCTGATCGTTCAGCTCGACGACGGCACGGCCACACTCGAAGTGACGATCTTCAACGAGCAGTTCGAAGCGAACAAGCATCTCTTCAAGGAAGACGAACTGCTGATCGTGCAGGGCAATGCGCGCCCCGACAGTTTTACGGGCGGCTTGCGTTTCACCACGGAAAGCCTGATGGATCTCGGCCGGGCGCGTGCGCGTTTCGCGCGAGCACTCAAGCTGTCGTTTAACGGCAATGCCGACTGGACGCGTCTGCGTGCCACGTTGCAACCGCACTGCACGATGTACCGCGTCGCGGCAACGGCAAGTGCCGGGGGCGGCTTTCATGGTGGTGGTGGGGGCGGTGGTGGCGGTGGCTTCGGTCGCCGCAACGGCAATGGCAACGGCGATGGCGACGCTGACAAGCAGAACGGCTTGCCGGTGCACATCGTGTACCGCCGGCCAGACGCCGAATGCGAGTCACGTCTGGGCGACGACTGGAAGGTACAGCCGGGCGACGAATTGCTCGGCGAACTTCGCCAGTGGCTGGCACCCGAATCGGTACAGATCGTCTATTGATTCCGGCGCACGGCGCGGTGTTGTGAGACACCCTGCTGTGCGCTATTCGCGACAACAAGGAAATCCGGATGTTCTCCATCATCGTTCCGACGTGGAACAACCTCGCGTTGCTTCAGCTTTGCGTGCGCAGCATTCGCCAGAATTCGCGCTATGCGCACCAGATCATCGTCCACGTGAACGACGGGTCCGACGGCTCGCTCGAGTGGGTGCGGGCCGAGGGGATCGAACATACGGCGTCGCCGGACAACATTGGGATTTGCTACGCCGTGAACCAGGCGGCGGCGCTCGCCCGCGAGAAGTACATCGTCTACCTGAACGACGACATGTACTGCTGCCCTGGCTGGGACAGTGCGCTGATCGAGCGTGCCGAAGCCATGCCCGATAAGGCGTTTATGCTCTCGGGCACCATGATCGAGCCGGTCGACACCCGCAATCCGTGCGTGCTCGTGCACGACTTCGGCCGCGACGTCGATACCTTCGACGAAGCGGGGTTGCTCGCCGCCGTGCCGACCTACCGCAAACCCGACTGGTTCGGCGCCACGTGGCCGCCGACGCTCGTGCATCGCGACTGGTGGTTCCTCGTCGGGGGTTACAGCACCGAGCTGAGCCCGGGCATGAGCAGCGACAACGATTTCTCGATGAAGATGTGGGGGGCAGGGGCACGCCGTTTCATTGGTGTCGGCGCCAGCCTTGTCTACCACTTCCAGTGCAAGAGCACGGGCAAGGTCGTGAAGAATGACGGCCGCACGCAATTCCTGCGCAAGTGGGGCATGACGCAGTCCATTTTCGACCGCTATTACCTGCGTCGCGGCAAGCCAGTGCCGGCAGGCAATGACGGGCGTCTGCCCGAGCCCGTCGATGACGGCAAGCTGCGCTGGGAGTTGTTCCGCTCACGCGTGAAGCGAGCGCTCGCCAAATAATGCCGGCGCGCTAGCCGGATGAAAAAACGGACGCCGTGGGCGTCCGTTTCGCTTTTGTGCGACGCGGCGCCGCGCGGCGCGGATAGCGTCGTCCGTCGTCAGGTCTCTTCGCGTCGCAGCAGGGCGTACTTCAGGAACGCGCTGCGGGCATTCATGCGCGCTATCGCGGCCCCGGCTGCGCCGTCGAGAAAGCCCCGGCGCAGCACATAGGTGCGAACGAACGCCCATCCGCCGTTGATCCACGGTTTGAGTGGCGAGGCTCGCTTGCCGCGCAATGCCATCTCCTTCGCGCCTGCACGCGCGTACCGCTGTACCTTGTCCTCCACCTGACGCGCTTCGGTGTAGCTGTAGTGCAGCAGGTGATGCGCGAGGGTGCCGATCTCGCCGTCGACGATCACGCGCTCGTGCACGAGATTGTCGGAGAAACGGCCGGCTTCGCGTCGAAATAGCCGCAGTACATAGTCGGGATACCACCCGCAGTGGCGCACCCAGTGCCCGAGGAATTGCGAGAGGCGTGGCATGCGATAGCCCGCGTGAGTGCCTTGCGCGATGGCTGCGGCAATGTCGGCAGCCAGCTCGGGCGTGACGCGCTCATCGGCATCGAGCGAGAGCACCCACGCTTCGGTGGCGTGCGACAGGGCACGATTCTTCTGAGGACCGAAGCCGGGCCAGTCGGGCGTAATGTGGACTTCGGCGCCTGCGGCGCGGGCGATGTCCGCCGTGCCGTCGGTGCTTGCGTTATCGACGACGACGATCTGTGACGCAAACGATTGCACCGACGCGATGCACTCGGCGATGTTGTGACGCTCGTTGCGTGTGAGGATCGTCACCGTGAGTGGCAGGCGTGTCGGCGGCGGCACGAGTGCAGACGAGGAGACGGGCGGTGTGGCTTCGATCATGAGCATTCACGAAATGGCGGCATCGGACCCGTAAACCCGGGAGGAAATCTCGCGTCGCCGGTTCAGGCGTTGAGCAACTCGACGAGCGCTTCGCCGTAGCGTTCGATCTTCGCTTCACCGAGTCCGGTGATGTCCGCAAGACCTTCGCGATGGCGCGGGCGGCGTTGCGCAAGCTCGCGCAGCGTCCGGTCGTGCAGGATAACGTACGCCGGCACCTGCTGAGTCTTGGCGATGTCCTGCCGCCAGGCGCGCAGCTTTTCGAACAGTTGCTGATCGGCGGTATCGAGCTCGATGGCGGGCGACGACGCATAGCCGGCGAAACGGCTCTTCTTGCCAACGCTCGGACGCTGACGTCGCAACGACAGCCGGGTTTCCCCCTTGAGCACAGGGCGCGCCGCGGCGTTAAGCGTCAGTGCACCGTACTGACTGCTGTCGGGCTCGATGATGCCATGGGCGATCAACTGGCGGAACACCGCGCGCCAGCCCTGATCGTCGAGTTCACCGCCCACACCGAACGTCGGCAAGGCTTCGTGTCCGAACTGACGAATCTTGTCGGTGCTGCGCCCGCGCAGCAGGTCGATCAGATGCCCGGCGCCAAAGCGCTGGCCCGTGCGCAGAATGGCCGAGAGTGCTTTCTGCGCCGCGACGGTGCCGTCGAAGACCTCCGGCGGATTCAGGCAGACGTCGCAGTTGCCGCAGGGCTCGCTCGTCTCGCCGAAATACGACAACAGCACGGTGCGGCGGCAACGCGGCGCCTCGCAATAGCCGAGCAGGGCATCGAGCTTCTGTCGCTCGATGCGCTTTTGCAATTCCGGGGCATTCGATTCGTCGATGCGGCTGCGATGCACCACGACGTCGTTCAGCCCGTAAGTCATCCAGGCTTCGGCGGGTTCGCCGTCGCGACCGGCGCGTCCCGTCTCCTGGTAATAGGCTTCGAGGCTCTTGGGCAGATCCAGATGCGCGACGAAACGCACATCCGGCTTGTCGATGCCCATGCCAAAGGCGACGGTCGCCGACATGACCAGCCCTTCCTCGCGCAGAAACCGCTGCTGGTGCGTGCGGCGCACTTCCGCGTCGAGTCCGGCGTGATAGGGCAGGGCCGGAATGCCTTGCGTCTCGAGCCACGCGGCGGTTTCTTCCACTTTCTTGCGCGACAGACAGTAGACGATGCCCGCCTCGCCACGATGCCGCCCCAGAAAGGCCAGCAACTGCTTGCGGGGATTGTCGCGATCGACGATCTCGTAGCGAATGTTCGGCCGGTCGAAGCTGGAGACGAACAACCGCGCTTCTGTCAGGCCGAGGCGCGTCTGGATCTCGTCGCGTGTCGCGTTGTCCGCCGTGGCGGTCAGCGCGATGCGCGGCACGCGCGGGTAGCGTTCGTGCAGCGCCGAGAGCTGAATGTATTCGGGACGGAAGTCGTGCCCCCATTGCGAGACGCAATGCGCCTCGTCAATGGCGAACAGTGCCAGTTGCCCGCGCTCGTCGAGCCGGTCGAGCAGATCGAGAAAGCGCTCGGTCAGCAGGCGCTCGGGCGCGACATAGAGCAGGTCGAGTTCGCCACGGGCGGCGCGACGCTCGGTATCGAGCGCTTGATCGAAGCTCAGACTGGAATTCAGATAAGCGGCGCGCACCCCTGCTTGCAGCAGGGCATCGACCTGATCCTGCATGAGGGCGATGAGCGGGGAGACGACGATACCGATGCCGGGGCGCAGCAGCGCGGGAATCTGGTAACAGAGGGATTTGCCGCCGCCGGTGGGCATCAGAACGAGAGCGTCGCCCCCGCCGGCCACATGGTCGACGATGGCGGCTTGATCGCCACGGAATGCGTTATAGCCGAATACGGTACGGAGGACTTCGAGTGCGCTTGCCATGGGCGGGAGTATACCGGTTCCCCTTGCGCTTCGGCGTGCCAGCGGCCCCGGATTGCGGGCATTGTGGCGAATTTTGAGGCGGCGTCCGAGTCTGGCTCAGACACGTCCCGGCGAGACCGGCCGGTACGATAGAATAGCGGTTTTTCCGCCGTCCCCGACCTACATGAGCGTACCCCACAAGCCTACCGGACCGATTTTGCGGCGTCTGCTGGGCTATCTCCAGCCGTATTGGCACATGGGCCTGCTGGCCGTTCTCGCCATGGCGCTGGTGGCGGCGACCGAAGCGGCCATTCCGGCGGTGCTCAAGCCGGTGCTCGACAAGGGCTTCTCGGGCGGCAATCCGTGGACGCTCTGGTACGTGCCCGCTGCCGTGATCGGTCTGGCCGTCATTCGGGGGCTGGCCCAGTATTCGGCCAACTACATGCTCTCGTGGGTGTCGAACCGTGTGCTGCTCGATCTGCGCGTGCGCATGTTCGAGCGCCTGCTGCATGCGCCGGCCTCCTTCTTCCAGCGCGAGACGACCAGCACGCTCATCAACGCGCTCGTCTACGAAGTCAATCAGGTGCTCGGCGTGCTCACCACGGTGCTCATCACGCTCGTGCGCGATTCGCTCACGGTCGTTGGCCTGCTGGGTTATCTGTTCTATCTGAATTGGCGTCTCACGCTCGTGGTGGCGGTGATCCTGCCGCTCATCGGCTGGCTCGTCGGCAAGATCAACCGGCGCCTGCGCCGCCTGAACCGCGAGCAGCAAACGCTTACCAATGCGCTGTCATACGTGGTCGAGGAAGCCGTGGGCGGCTACAAGGTGGTGAAGATCCACAATGGCGAAGCGTATGAGAAGTCGCGTTTCGACAAGATGACCAGCACGCTGCGCGGCTATGCCATGCGCGTGACCGTCTCGGGCGGTCTGGCCCAGCCGGTGACGCAGGCGCTTGCCTCGCTGGCACTGGCCATTGTCATTACGGTGGCGATGATCGAATCGTCGTCGGGCGAGATGACCGTGGGGGGCTTCACGGCATTCGTGACGGCGCTGTTGCTCGTCGTCTCCCCGCTCAAGCATCTGATGGACGTCAACCAGCCGCTGCAACGCGGTGTGACGGCCGCCGAGCTGATTTTCGAAGTCATGGACGTGGAAGTCGAGCCGATCGGCGGCGAGCGCACACTCGAGCGCGCCCGGGGCCGCGTGACCTTCGATCAGGTGAGCTTCAACTACGGCGCGAGCGAGCGCCCGACGCTCGACCGGATTTCGCTCGACGTGGCGCCCGGCGAGATGGTGGCGTTGGTGGGCCCGTCCGGTAGCGGGAAGACGACGCTGGTCAATCTGGTGCCGCGTTTCTTCGACCCGACCGGCGGGCGGATTCTGCTCGACGACATTCCGTTGAACGATCTGCGTCTGGCCGATCTGCGCCGGCAGATTGCCTTCGTGAGCCAGGACGTCGTGCTCTTTAACGACACCATCGCCGCGAATGTGGCCTACGGTCAGGAAGTCGACCTCGAGCGCGTGCAGGCGGCATTGCGCGCAGCCAATCTGGTCGACGCGGTAGCGGCGATGCCGGATGGCGTCAACACGCTGGTGGGCGACAACGGCATGCGCCTGTCGGGCGGTCAGCGTCAGCGTCTGGCGATTGCGCGGGCGATCTACAAGGACGCCCCGATCCTGATTCTGGACGAAGCGACCTCGGCATTGGATTCCGAGTCCGAGCGTCACGTGCAGGCAGCGCTGGAAGTGTTGATGGAAGGGCGTACCACGCTGGTCATCGCGCACCGTCTCTCGACCATCGAGCGCGCCGATCGTATTGTCGTGCTCGAGCATGGCCGGATTGTGGAGCAAGGCTCTCACCAGGCACTGGTGGCGCATAATGGCCTCTACGCGCATTTGCACCGTATTCAGTACGCGCAGCAGCAGGAAGCCTGACGCCGTCTCGTCTCGTCGTATGGCGAGCGTCAGCCCCTGACCTTATTGACCTTGTTAGCCCGACGTTGAGGAGACCACGATGAGCCAGCCGCCGATCAGTCGTTTCCCTGTGCCGGATCTCGCCGCATTGCCGGCCGATATCCGTGCGCGCATCGACGAAGTGCAGGAAAAGGCCGGCTTCATCCCGAACGTGTTTCTCACGCTGGCGCACCGTCCCGACGAGTTTCGCGCGTTTTTCGCGTATCACGACGCGTTGATGCTCAAGGACGGCAATCTGAGCAAGGGCGAGCGCGAGATGATCGTGGTCGCCACGAGCGCCGCAAATCAGTGCCTGTATTGTGTGGTGGCGCACGGTGCGCTGGTGCGCATCTATGAGAAGCAGCCGCTGCTGGCCGATCAGGTCGCCGTCAACTATCTCAAGGCGGACCTGACACCGCGTCAGAAGGCGATTCTCGCTTACGCGATGAAGGTCTGCGAGCGCTCCCACGAAGTGGGCGACGACGATTACGTGACGCTGCGCGAACATGGCCTCGACGACGAGGACATCTGGGACATCGCCGCGATCACGGCATTTTTCGGTATGTCCAACCGCATCGCCAATGCCATCTCGATGCGGCCTAATGACGAATTTTTCTTGATGGGGCGCGTGCCGCGCACCCGCTAAAGCTACTTCTCGTAAATTCTCGATACCTATGATCTTCGTGACTGGCGGCGCCGGTTTTATCGGTGCAAACTTTGTTCTCGACTGGCTGGCGCAACACGATGAGCCAGTCGTCACCATCGACAAGCTGACCTATGCCGGGAATCTGGCGAATCTGGCGAGTCTGGAGCGCGATCCCCGTCATCATTTTGCCCAGGTCGATATTTGCGACCGTGCTGCGCTCGATCGCCTTTATGCGGACCATCGCCCGCGCGCCGTGCTGCACTTCGCGGCCGAAAGCCATGTCGACCGCTCCATCCACGGCCCCGGCGAATTTGTACAGACGAACATCGTCGGCACCTTCACGATGCTCGAAGCGGCCCGCGCCTATTGGGGAACGCTCGAGGGGGAAGCGCGCGATGCGTTCCGCTTCCTGCATGTTTCGACGGACGAAGTCTATGGCTCGCTGAGTCCGACCGATCCGGCGTTCACCGAGACCACGCCGTACGCGCCCAACAGCCCGTACTCGGCGTCGAAGGCGGGCTCCGATCATCTGGTGCGCGCTTACCACCACACGTACGGCCTGCCGACGCTCACGACCAACTGTTCGAACAACTACGGTCCGTATCAATTCCCCGAAAAGCTCATCCCGCTGGTGATCGCGAATGCGCTGGCCGGCAAGCCGCTGCCGATCTATGGCGACGGCAGCAACGTGCGCGACTGGCTGTACGTTGGCGATCACTGCTCGGCGATTCGCGAAGTGCTCGCCAGGGGGACGTTGGGCGAGGTGTACAACGTGGGTGGCTGGAACGAACAGAACAACCTGTCGGTGGTAAAGCATTTGTGCACGTTGCTCGACGAACTGTCGCCGCGCGCGGATGGCAAGTCGTACGTCGATCAGATCACGTTCGTGACCGATCGTCCGGGACACGATCGCCGCTACGCGATCGACGCTCGCAAGCTCGAACGTGAACTGGGCTGGCGCCCGGCCGAGACCTTCGAGACGGGCATGCGCAAGACCGTGCAGTGGTATCTCGCCAATGGCGAGTGGGTGCGCCAGGTGCAGTCGGGCGAATACCAGCGCTGGATCGAAACGCACTATCAGAAGAACAATTGAGGTGGGTATGAGTATCAAACGCAAAGGCATCATCCTCGCCGGCGGCTCCGGCACGCGACTGTATCCGGCGACGCTGGCCGTCTCGAAGCAGTTGCTGCCGGTGTATGACAAGCCGATGATCTACTATCCGCTCAGCACGTTGATGCTCGCGGGCATTCGCGACGTGTTGATCATCTCCACGCCGCAGGACACGCCGCGCTTCGAGCAACTGCTCGGCGATGGCAGCCAGTGGGGGCTGAACCTGCAATATGCCGTGCAGCCTTCACCGGACGGTCTGGCGCAGGCGTTTCTGATCGGGGCCGACTTCATCGGCAACGATCCGTGCGCGCTGGTGCTCGGTGACAACCTGTTTTACGGGCATGATTTCGCCGGACTGCTCGCGGCGGCAAATGCACAGACGGATGGCGCCTCGGTGTTCGCGTATCCGGTGCATGACCCCGAACGCTATGGCGTGGTGACGTTCGATGAGAACGGCCGGGCCATCGAACTCGTAGAGAAGCCGAAAGCGCCCAAGTCGCGCTACGCCGTGACCGGCCTGTATTTCTGCGATAACGACGTGATCGAGATTGCGCGCTCGATCAAACCGTCGCCGCGTGGCGAACTGGAAATTACGGACGTCAATAGCGAATATCTGCGCCGCGGCAAACTCAACGTGCAGATCATGGGACGCGGCTATGCGTGGCTCGATACGGGCACGCATGAATCGATGCTCGAAGCGAGCACATTCATCCAGACCATCGAGTCGCGCCAGGGTCTCAAGGTTGCCTGCCCCGAGGAGATCGCGTTCCGGCGCGGGTGGATCGATGCCGCCGCTATTGAAGCGCTGGCGCAACCGCTGGCGAAGACTGGCTACGGTCAGTATCTGCTATCGATGTTGCGCGAGAGGGTGTTCTGAGTCTCAGGCATCGCTTCCCTTCGATTCTTACCGGTACTTCAACATGCAAGTGATCCCCACCGCCATTCCGGCCGTCCGCGTGATCGAACCCAAGGTGTTCGGTGACTCGCGTGGCCATTTCTTCGAGAGTTTCAACCAGCGCAACTTCAACGACGCGCTCGGCGAGACGCTCACGTTCGTGCAGGACAACCAGTCGCGTTCCGTGCGTGGCGTGCTGCGCGGTCTGCACTATCAGATCAAACAACCGCAGGGCAAACTCGTGCGCGTGCTGCACGGTGAAATTTACGATGTCGCTGTCGATATCCGTGAAGGTTCGCCGACGTTCGGCCAGTGGGTCGCGGAAGTGCTGAGCGCCGAGAACAAGAAGCAGTTGTGGATTCCGGCAGGCTTCGCCCATGGGTTTGTGGTGACGTCGGAGACGGCCGAAGTGCTTTACAAGACGACCGACTATTGGGCGCCGCAGTTCGAGCGCTGCATTCGCTGGGACGACCCGACGCTGGCGATTCCCTGGCCGCTCGACGGCATCACGCCGACCGTTTCGGACAAGGATCGGCAAGGCATGTTGTTCGCGGATTACCAGCACGAAGACTGAGCGAGCTTGCGGGGGCCTCGCCCCCCGTACGGGTTGTCTGCGGCCGCCGTGGCCCTGTCGTCAGTCGGCGGCGGGACCGGCGGCCGCTGCTTTTGCGGGGCTCGTTGTGAGATCGGCGGCGCTGGGGCCGGGCGCACCTGATGCCGCCGAGGTCTCTCCCGTCACCCGCAGCACCCTGACATGTCGCAGCCCAAAGCGCGCGGCAAGCGCATCGGCCACGGTCTGAGACGCCGGCTCCATGATGCTCTCTCGCCCCGCGACCTGAGCGTCCGGGCGTGCCGGCTCGTGCAGACCGTCGACGATGACGTCCGCCTCCAGTCCATTGTTCAGAAAGTGCAGTTTGACGTCGTGCAGCGCCAGCGCGTTAGCCCGGCACAGCACTTCGGCCGCCCCCGCGACAGCGGTGCGCGCAGGCCATGGCTGCAACGCCGTGCCCTTGGTGTCGCTCTCCGGATCGACGTGTACCAGCACGTCGAGAATCTGTGGCTCGCGCATGACCGCGGTGCGGGCCTGCTCGGCGATGTAGTGTCCTTCGGAGACGGACAGACGTGCGTCGACGAGGATGTGCACGTCGACGACGATCTCGTCGCCCATGCGGCGCGTGCGCAGCATGTCGATGGCGCGCACGCCGGGCGTTGCCAGCAGATGCTCTCGAATGGTGACGGTCGTGGCGTCGTCCACGCCACGGTCGATCAGGTCCTGCAACGCATTCCAGCCGAACTTCCAGCCCGTGCGACCGATCATCAGGCCCACGAGGGCGGCGGCGAGCGGGTCGAGAATGCGATAGCCCGCCAGGTTGCCCAGAATGCCGCAGGCGACGACGAGCGAGGACAGCGCGTCGGAGCGTGCGTGCCAGGCATTGGCCACGAGCATGGCCGAGCGCACGCGCTGGGCTGCACGCAGCATGTAGCGGAAGAGGCCTTCCTTGCTGACCAGAACGATCACGGCGACCACGAGCGCGATGGTGTGCACTTCCGGAATATCTTCCGGATGCAGCAGCCGCTCGATGCCGCGCCACAGCATTCCCGCGCCCACCACGACCAGAATCACGCCGAGAAAAAGCGACGCCGCGTTTTCGTAGCGGTTATGACCATAAGGGTGGTCGGCGTCCGGTGCACGGGCGCTGCCGCGTGAGGCGGCCAGCACGACGAAATCGGAGACGATATCCGAGAGCGAGTGAATGCCGTCTGCGATCAATGCCTGCGAGCGGGCGACAATGCCGATGACGATCTGCGCTGTCGTGAGCACGACATTGACCCAGATGCTCACCCAGGTCGAATGGCGTGCCACGGCATGCTTGTCGAGCGCCTCGCTCGATGCCGCCAGATTGTCGTAGTTCGAGTAGGGCATGAGGTCGGGGCGCGAGTGAAGGGAGCGTTACATCAGAATGATGTCGTACTGCTCCTGATGGAACGACGACTCCACCTGAAGCGAGATCGGTTTGCCAATGAAGTCGATCAGCATCGCGAGATGTTGTGACTCTTCTTCGAGGAACAGGTCGACGACTTCCTGCGAGGCGATCAGACGGAACTCGCGCGGATTGAACTGACGCGATTCGCGCAGAATCTCGCGCAGGATGTCATAGCACAGCGTGCGCGGCGTCTTGACCTGTCCCTTGCCCTGGCAGACGGCACACGGCTCGCACAGCACGTGCGCGAGCGACTCGCGCGTGCGCTTGCGGGTCATCTCCACCAGTCCGAGCTGCGAGAAACCGTTCACGGTGATGCGCGTGCGGTCGCGGGCGAGCGCCTTCTTCAACTCGGCGAGGACCGAGTCGCGATGCTCCGCGCTTTCCATGTCGATGAAGTCGATGATGATGATCCCGCCCAGATTGCGCAGTCGCAACTGGCGCGCGATCATCAGCGCCGCTTCGAGGTTCGTCTTGAAGATCGTGTCGTCGAAGTTGCGCGCACCGACATAGCCGCCGGTGTTCACGTCGATCGTCGTCATCGCTTCGGTCTGATCGATCATCAGATACCCGCCGGACTTCAGATCGACGCGACGCGACAGCGCCCGCTCGATCTCCGTCTCCACGTTGTAAAGATCGAACAGCGGGCGCTCGCCGGTGTAATGCGTGAGCTTGCCGAGCACCGCCGGCGTGTAAGTCCCGGCGAATTCGGCCAGCTTCTGGAACGTCTCGCGCGAGTCGACGAGAATCTTGCCGGTGTCCTCGTGCACGAAGTCGCGCAGCACACGCTGGGCGAGATTCAGATCCTGATACAGCAGCGACGGGGCGGGCAGGCGCGTGCTCTGCTCGCCGATGGTCTGCCACGACTTGCGCAAATAGGCGATGTCGTTCGCCAACTCGGCATCGGCGGCATCTTCCGCAATGGTGCGCACGATGAAGCCGCCTTTCTCGTCGGCCGGCACGAGCGCCTGGATCTTGCTGCGCAGCGCTTCGCGCTCCGCCTCGCTCTCAATGCGCTGAGAGATGCCGATATGCGGCTCTTGCGGCAGATACACGAGCGTGCGCCCGGCAATGCTGATTTGCGTCGACAGACGTGCGCCCTTGGTGCCGATGGGGTCCTTGATGACCTGAACCATCAGCGTCTGCCCTTCGAAAACGGTCTTCTCGATGGGCGGCTGCGGGTGCGGCGTGGACGTGTCGTTGTTGGTGCGCGGATGCCAGATATCGGCCACGTGCAGGAACGCCGCGCGCTCCAGCCCGATATCGATGAAGGCCGATTGCATGCCCGGGAGCACGCGCACGACCTTGCCCAGATAGATGTTGCCGACCAGCCCGCGCGAGAGCGTGCGCTCGATGTGCAACTCTTGCACCGCACCGACCTGCATGAGCGCCACACGGGTTTCCTGTGGCGTGATGTTGACCAGAATGTCTTCGTTCATAAAGTGTCGACCAGACTCGAAATGCTTGGGCATCGGTATGCGTCAGAAGTCGACGCCCGCCTGACGCAATAGCGCGGCAGTCTCGCACAGCGGCAGCCCCATGATGCCTGAGTAGCTGCCGTCGATGCGCATGACGAATTCAGCAGCCTTGCCCTGAATGCCGTAAGCGCCCGCCTTGCCCATCGGTTCTCCCGACGCAACGTAGCGCTCGATTTCTTCGCGCCGCAGCGGCCGGAACCAGACGTGCGAAATGTTCACCGCCTGATGCACCTGCCCATCGGCGCACACGGCGACTGACGTCAGCACCCGATGGCGTGTGCCCGACAGACGCGCGAGCACGGCGCACGCGTCGGCGTCGTCGAACGGCTTGCCGAGGATGGTGCCGTCCAGACAGACCGTCGTGTCGGCGGCCAGAATGGGGGCCGCGGGCAGCCCGGCGCGAGCCAGACGCGCGAGCGCCGCTTCGGCCTTGGCGCGCGTGACACGCTGCACGTAATCGTCAGGCGGCTCAGCCGGCAGCACGGCTTCGAGCGCTTCGGCGTCTTCGTCGGCGCCCGGCAACAGCAGTTCGAAACGAACACCGAGCTGTTGCAGCAATTCCTGACGGCGGGGGCTTTGCGAGGCGAGATAGATGTACGGCATGGCGGCTTGGCTTGAATTCGTCCAGCCCGGCGCACGACTTTGCATGGATTTGCAGCGCGTGTGCCGGGCCGCTGGATGGGCTGGGCGAGGGAACGCCCTATTATGCCGCCTTGCGCCAACGCCCGCCAGCACGAGCGGGCGTTGGCAGCGGGACGAACGGGGAGCGGGCAGGGGCCAGGCGTTCCCCGCAGCGATGCTCAGGCGTCGGCGAGGAAGTCGACGCCGATCAGGTCGATACGGTCGGTGCAGATGGCGTCCACGCCCCATGCGGCCAGTTCGCGCGCACGGGCCGGCTCGTTGACCGTATAGACGAGCATCTGCAAGCCGGCGGCCTTGATCTCGGAGACCTGCGGGCCGTCGAGGTGCTTGTGGCTCGCGTGCAGCGAGACGGTGCCGAGCTTGCGGGCATCGTCGCGCCAATGCGCGGGCACCGCTTCGTAGAGCATGCCGCGCGGCAGTTCGGGGACCGCCGCCGCGGCCGCTTCGAGGGCCTCGTACGAGAACGACGAGAGCAGCGGCGGCTGAGGATGTCCGGCCCACAGCGTGCGCACCGCCTCTGCCACGAGTCTGCCCGTCTCGACCTCGCGGCCCGGGCACGGCTTGATCTCGACGTTGGCCGCCAGTCCCAGCGTCAGGCAGCGCTCGGCAACCTGAGCGAGCGTGGGCATCACCTGGCCGGCGAAGCGCTCGTCGAACCAACTGCCGGCATCGAGCCGGGCGATTTCGTCGTAGGTCATCTGCGCAGCGGCGCCGTGGCCGTTGCTCGTGCGATCGACGGTGTCGTCGTGCAGCAGGAAGACGACGTTATCGGCCGAGAGCTTCGCATCGAACTCGACCATGCGCAGGCCGAGCGAGGCGCCCATCTCGAAGGCGGCCAGCGTGTTCTCCGGCGCGAGCTTGCCGCCGCCGCGATGCGAGACGATGCGCGGATAGGGCCAGTTGCGCCACAAATGGGAGGGGGTGGGGGTATCGCTCATGCTTCGACTCGCTTGCCGGAGACCGGATCGAACAGGTGCAACGCTTTGGCCGACATGGCCAGCGGTACCACCGTGCCCGCTGCCGGACGCAGTTCATGGGGCAGTCGCACGGTGACGTGCTGCTCACCCCAGCGGCCATGCGCGAGGTTGTCGGCACCGAGCAGTTCAAGCTGATCGACGAGGATGTTGGTCTGCGCCGCGAAGGCACCCAGACCGGTCTGCTGTTCGGCGGGCACCAGATGCTCGGGCCGCACGCCAAGCACCAGTTCGCGATTGGCATGCGCCATGCTCGTGGGCGGCAGGCGCAGCGAGGGACCGCCGCCGTCCACCTGGAACGTGCGACCTTCCGAGTCGACACGGCCCTTGAGCAGGTTCATGGCGGGCGAGCCCATGAAGCTGGCGACGAACAGCGACGCGGGACGCTCGTACACGTCGGTCGGCGTGCCGATCTGCTCGGCGTAGCCCTTGTTCATGACGACCACGCGATCGGCCAGCGTCATGGCTTCGACCTGATCGTGCGTGACGTACAGGCTCGTCGTCTTCAGGCGGGCATGCAGGCGCTGAATTTCCAGACGCATCTGCACGCGCAGCTTGGCGTCGAGGTTCGAGAGCGGTTCGTCGAACAGGAACACCGCCGGCTCGCGCACGATGGCGCGGCCCATGGCCACGCGCTGACGCTGACCGCCCGAGAGCTCGCGAGGCTTGCGGGCGAGCAGCGGTTCGAGTTCCAGAATGCGCGCGGCGGCGAGCACGCGCTCGTCGATGGTCTTCTTGTCGATGCCGCGAATCTTCAGGCCGTACGACATGTTCTGGCGCACATCCATATGCGGATAGAGCGCGTAGTTCTGGAACACCATCGCGATGTTGCGATCCTTCGGCTCCAGTTGGTTGACGACCTGCGAGCCGATCAGGATGCTGCCTTCGCTGACCGACTCGAGGCCGGCGACCATGCGCAGCAGCGTCGACTTGCCGCAGCCCGACGGGCCGACGATGACCACGAACTCGCCGTCCTGAATGTCGATATCGACACCGTGCAGGATGTAGTTGGTCTGGTCGTACGTTTTCTTGACGTTATGGAGTTTGAGATTTGCCATGATTACTTTTCCGAATCAACCAGACCGCGCACGAACCAGCGCTGCATGAGCAGAACCACCGCGAGCGGCGGCAGCATGGCGAGCAGCGTGGCACTCATGACGAGTTGCCATTGGGTGGCGGTGTCACCGCTGCCGATCATGCTCTTGATGCCCACCACGGCCGTCGTCATCGACGGGGCGTTGGTCACCAGAATCGGCCACAGGTACTGATTCCAGCCATAGATGAACGTGATGACGAACAGCGCGGCGATGTTCGTCTTGGAGAGCGGCAGCACCACGTCGACGAAGAACCGCATCGGGCCGGCGCCGTCGATGCGCGCGGCTTCGACGAGTTCGTCGGGCAGCGTCATGAAGAATTGCCGGAACAGGAACGTGGCCGTGGCCGATGCGATGAGCGGCACCGTCAGCCCCATATAGCTGTTGATGAGCCCGAGGTTCGAGATCACCTGCACTGTCGGGAAAATCCGCACCTCGACCGGCAGCATCAACGTGACGAAGATGAGCCAGAAGAACAGATTGCGCAACGGGAAGCGGAAATACACGATGGCGAAGGCCGACAGGATCGACACCGAGATCTTGCCGATGGTGATGACCAGCGCCATGAACAGGCTGTTGCCGAGCATCAGCCCGAACGGCATGGCCGTGTCGCCGGTGCCCTGACTCCACACCGTAGCGAGGTTCTGGAGCAAGTGCGTGCTCGGAATGAGCGACAAGGGAACGGAGAAGATTTCCTGCTCGTTCATGGTGGCGGCGACGAACGCCACATAGAGCGGGAAGACGACCAGCAACACGCCGATGACCAGCATGACGTGGCAGAAGATATCCAGGCCGCGACGGTTCTCGATCATGCGTATTGCACCTTGCGTTCAATGAATCGGAACTGCACGACCGTGAGTACGATGACGATTGCCATCAGCACCACCGACTGGGCAGCCGAACTGCCGAGGTCGAGCCCCTTGAAGCCTTCCGAGTAGATCTTGTAGATCAGCGTCATGGTCGACTGACCCGGACCGCCGCCGGTCGCGGCGTCGATCACCGGGAACGTGTCGAAGAACGAGTACACGAGGTTGACCACGAGCAGGAAGAACGTCGTCGGCGAAATCAGCGGCAATACCAGCCCGAAGAAGCGCCGGACCGGACCTGCGCCGTCAATTGCCGCCGCTTCCACGAGCGAGCGTGGAATGGCCTGCAACCCCGCGTAGAAGAACAGGAAGTTGTAGCTGATTTGCTTCCAGATCGAGGCAAGCACGACGAGGAACATTGCCTGGCCGCCGTTGAGCGCGTGATTCCACTCGATGCCGATCTTCGCCAGCCCGTAGGTGGCGAGACCGATACTCGGGTTGAACAGGAAGGCCCACAGCACGGCCGCAATCGCGGGCGCCACGGCGTAAGGCCAGATGAGCAGCGTCTGATAGGCGCGCTTGGCGCGCGTGACGCGGTCGGCCATGGCGGCGAGCAGCAGCGAGATGACCAGCCCGCAGACCGTCACCAGCCCGCTGAAGATCATCGTGGTGCGAAACGATGCGAGGTAGAGCGGATCGCGCCACAACGCACTGAAATTGTCGAGCCCGACGAACTCGCTGGACAGCCCGAAGGCGTCTTGTGTCGATGTCGATTGCCACAGGGCCTCGCCCGCGGGCCACAGGAAAAACACGACGGTGATCAGGAGCTGCGGCGCGACGAGCGCGTAGGGCAGCCAGCCGGTTCCGAAGCGAGGGCGTTCTCTGGAGTTGTGCGCCATAAGGTAGTGACCAAAAAAAACCAACCCGGCCCGCGTTGACGGCGGGCCGGGTGGTGTCATTGTAACGTCACGATGCGTACGGTGAACGCGGGCAACTCGCCGGCATCACGTGCGTCATCGCGCGTTGGGAGCTGCTTAGCTGCCCTGCTTCTGGAAGCGGCGCAGCAGATCGTCGCCACGCGTAACCGCCTTGTCCAGTGCCGCTTTGGGCGTTTGCTTGCCGCTCCACACGCCTTCGAGTTCCTCGTCGATCACCGTGCGGATCTGCGGCATGTTGCCCAGACGCAGACCCCGCGTGAACGGCAGAGGCGGCTTGTTGAGCATCTGCTTGATGGCCATGTCGGCGCCCGGGTTCTTCGCGTAGAAGCCTTGCTTCTCGGTCAGTTCGTAGGCGGCCTTCGTGACCGGCAGATAGCCGGTGTCCTGGTGCCACTTGGCGGCGACCGCCGGCGAGGCGAGGTAGTTCAGGAACTTGGCCACGCCCTTGTACTCGGCCGACGACTTGCCGGCGAGCACCCACAGGCTGGCGCCACCGATGATGGCGTTCTGCGGCGCGCCCTTCACATCGGCGTCGTACGGCATCATGCCCACGCCGTAGCTGAACTTGGCGTACTTGGCGATGTTGGCGAGCGCACCCGAGGTGGTCATCGCGATACCGCAGTCGCCGCTGTAGAACTTCGAGGTCACTTCATCCTTGCGGCCCACATACGTGAACGTGCCTTCCTTGGCCATGTCGGCCAGGAACTGGATGTGCTTGACCTGCTGCGGGCCGTTGAATTCGAGCTTGGCATCGAGACCGTCGAAGCCGTTGTTCTTCGAGGCGAACGGCAGGGCGTGCCACGCGCTGTAGTTCTCGAGCTGCGTCCAGCTCTGCCAGCCCATGGTGAAGCCGCACGACAGACCGGCAGCCTTCAGCTTCTGGGCGTCGGACTTCACGTCGGCCCAGGTCTTCGGCGGGGTGTTCGGATCGAGGCCGGCCTTCTTGAAGGCGTCCTTGTTGTAGTACAGCACCGGGGTCGAGCTGTTGAACGGCATCGACACGAGGTGATTGGTCTTGCTATCGGCGTAGTAGCTCGCCACCGTCGGCACGAAGGCCGACTCGTCGAACGGCTCGCCGGCGTCCTTCATGACTTGCCACACCGGCTTCACAGCCTTCTGGGCCTGCATCATCGTGGCCGTGCCGACTTCGTACACCTGGAGAATGGCCGGCGCATTGCCTGCGCGGAAGGCAGCAATACCGGCTGCCAGACCCTGCTCGTAGTTGCCCTTGTAGATCGGGACAATCTTGTAGTCGCTTTGCGATGCGTTGAAATCGTTCGCGATCTGGTTGACGCGCTCGCCGAGGGCCGATTCCATCGAGTGCCAGAACTGGATCTCGGTGGCGGCCAGGGCCGAGGTGCTCATGCCAAACGCCATTGCAGCGCTAACGCCGGCCAGGGCGATACTGCGCAGGGAAGGTTGCTTCATGCCAATCTCCGGTGGTTCACGAGAAGTCTAGTTGTTCGCGGTGCGAACCTTGTAGCGCCGCGTAGACTATCACGTCGTCGTGTTTTTTCCACCCGCAGCGCACAATGCGTGTTGCACAGGGGCGTCTGGGGGGGATTGACAGGCTTCGGAGCGGGCCACCCGGCAAGGCGTTTCACACCCCGGGTAGCCGGGTGCAACGTTGCGTTGCACCGCACAAGATGTCGTGACTTATTCCTGACTTATTTTCTCGTCAGGCACGCTCGAACGCCTTCACACGTGCTCAGAGGTACTCAGAGGTACTTCAGACACGATGATAGGGGTGATTGGCGTTAATGCTCCACGCGCGGTAGAGCTGTTCGGCGAGCAACACGCGCACCATGCCGTGAGGCATCGTCAGACTCGACAGGCGGATGAGCGTATCGGCACGCGCCTTGAGGGCCGGGTCGAGCCCGTCGGCACCGCCGATCACGAAGGCGACGTCGCGGCCGTCCTGCTGCCAACTGGTGAGCGACTGGGCCAGACGCATCGTGGTGAGGTCCTGCCCGCGCTCATCGAGGCACACGAGGCGGCAGCCGCGCGGCAGGGCCGCGTCGATGCGCTGCGCCTCGGCGGCCATCACCGTCTCGGCCGTGCGGGAATTGGAGCGTTGCTCCGGCTTGATTTCCTTGAGTTCGATGCGCAGCTCGGGCGGCATGCGCTTGGCGTACTCGGCGAAGGCGGTCTCGATCCAGCCGGGCATCTTGTGCCCGACTGCGAGAATGAACAGACGCATGACGGCAGAATCCGGCGCTGTGCCTTACTTCGTCTTGCGGCGGGCGGGTGCCGGGGACTCGATGGCGTCGTCCTCGTCTTCGTCGTCTTCCGCGCTGGCCTTGGCACCGGCCTTCGTACCGGCGGCCTTCAGGCGGACCGGCTTCTCGCCCCAGATCTCTTCGAGGTTGTAGTACTGGCGCAGGGCGGGTTGCATGATGTGCACGATGGCATCGCCCGTGTCGACCAGCACCCATTCCCCCACATCTTCGCCTTCCATGCTGACGATGTCGCCACCGCCTTCCTTGACCTTGTCGCGCACGCTCGCGGCGAGGGCCTTGGTCTGGCGATTGGAGGTGCCGCTCGCGATGACCACCCGGTCGAACAGGGCGGTGAGGTGCGAGGTGTTGAACACCTTGATGTCCTGGGCTTTGACGTCTTCGAGGGCGTCGACGATCAGGCGCTGAAGTTTACGAATATCCATAGTGCGTCTTTTTGGTGAAACAGGGAGTGCGAGGTAGCGTCCCGGGAGGGGCGGTCAAGCGCTATACAGGTGTTGCGCGCGGATGTAGTGCCACACAGGTTCAGGCAGGTTCGCCGGGGGCGTGGCCGCGTCTTGCGCGTGCGCCAAAGTGGCGCGCAACTCGGTGGCGGAGATGTCGACGGCCAGTGAGTCGTCGATCAGAATGCCGCCGCATGGCGTGGATTGTACCCCGAGCGCGGACTTTTCCCGTTCAGCGAAGACTTGACGCAGTTGCGGCGAGGCTGTCTCGCGGCTGAAACCGGGCCGCGCCGCCGCGCAGACATGGGCGTAATCGAACAACTCGCGCCAGGCGTGCCAGGTGTCCAGTCGTACCAGTTGGTCCGAGCCGATGAGCAGCGACAGCGACGCCTGAGGGCCGGCATCGAGGCGAATGTCGCGCAGCGTATCGACGGTGTAGCTCGGCCCCGCGCGCTCGATCTCGCGTGTGCTGACGATCAACTGCGTGGACGGCTGCGTGCGCGCCAGTTCGGCGGCGAGCACTTCGGCGGCCAGACGCGTCATCGCCAGCCGGTGCCCGGCCGGGGTGCTGTTCTGCTTCTGCGGCTGCTGGCCCGCCGGCATCAGGATCAGTTCGTCGAGCGCGAGCGTGCGGGCGAAAAGTGCGCCCAGCGCCAGATGGCCCGTGTGAATCGGGTCGAAGGTGCCGCCCAGCACGCCAATGCGCCGGATCGGCCGGGTTGAACCGGTCAGCGACATATTTGGCGAAATATCGGGCGACGTATCGGGCGACGTATCGGGCGAAGTATCGGGCGAAGTGCCGGACATCTGCGGCACCGCAGGGGAAGAGAGCGTCATGCGCGGCCGGCCTTCACACCCAATCCCGGCGCACAAGGAAGTCGGTATAGAGCTTCGCTTCGGGCGTGTTCGGTTCGGGTTTCCAGTCGTAGTGCCATTTCACGATCGGCGGCATCGACATCAGGATCGATTCGGTGCGTCCGCCCGATTGCAGGCCGAAGTGCGTGCCACGATCCCAGACCAGATTGAATTCGACGTAGCGCCCGCGCCGGTGCGCCTGAAAATCGCGCTCGCGCTCGCCATACGGCATGCCGCGGCGGCGCTCGATGATGGGCACGTAGGCGTCGAGGAAGGCATCGCCCACGCTTTGCATGACCGCGAAGCCGGTGTCGAAGCCACCGCCGGAGAAGTCGTCGAAGAAAATGCCGCCGATACCGCGCGGTTCCTGACGGTGCTTCAGATAGAAGTACTCGTCGCACCACGCCTTGAAGCGCGGGTACCACGCGGTGTCGAAGGGATCGAGCGCGTCCTTGCAGGTCTGATGGAAGTGCTGGCAGTCCTCTTCGTACGGATAGTACGGCGTGAGGTCCATGCCGCCGCCGAACCAGAACGCGGGCAACTCGCCGGGCGCGGTCGCGATCAGGATACGCACGTTGAAGTGCACAGTCGGGCAGTACGGATTGCGCGGATGCAGCACCAGCGAGACGCCCAGGGCTTCGAAGCCGCGTCCGGCCAGTTCGGGGCGCGACGCGCTGGCCGAGCCCGGCAGCTTGTCGCCGACCACGTGGGAGAAGTTCACGCCACCGCGCTCGAAGAAGTTGCCGTCGTCGAGCACGCGCGTACGGCCGTCACCGCGCAGGGCACCGTCGGCCGGGCGTTGCCAGTCGTCGGCCAGGAAGCGTTTGCCGTCAAGGCGCTCCAGCGTCTCGACAATACGGTCCTGAAGCCCGAGCAGATAAGTGCGAACCGCGCCCGTGTCCGGTGCCGGTGCGGCGTCTTGCGCTGTCATTCTGTGACGTCCCCATGCGTGGTAATAACCGCGATTGTACCGGCAGCCACGCGTTCGGGGGCAGGCCGGGGCGGCAAACGGCGAGGCCGAATGCCGTCCGGATGACCTGTATCAAGCGCTGACGATCAGCGCGTTGGCGCGTTCGGCAGGGGGCTGGTCGGTGCCGCCGCGCCGCCTGCGGGGGACGGCACAGGCATCGCCTTGCTCGCGTCGCCCGGCGGCGGCATGAAGATCTGGCGGGGGGCCGGTATCGGCCATTGGGCGGTGCCGCCGACCTCGGCGATGGCCTGGTTCGTGTCGAAATACACCTGCCAGTAATCGCGGTTATGACAGTACGGACGCACCGCGAGCACCGGCCCGGCCGGGTTGAATTCGAGAATCACGACGTCGACCGGCGGCGTGCCCATCACGTTGGGAATCTGCGCGATGCGTGCCTTCAGACGCGCAATCGCGTCCTGCACGTCCACCGTGTGGGCGAGTTGCGCGGTCAGGTCGACGCGGCGAAACGCGTTGGCGTCGTACACCGTGATGTTGTCGCTGAAGACCTTCGTGTTGCCGACGTACACGCGTAAATTGTCGGCCGTAGTGAGGGTGGTGACGAACAGGCCGATCTCGTCGACCACACCGGTCACACCGCCCGCGCTGATCATGTCGCCGGTCTTGAACGGCCGCAGCACGATGAGGAAGATGCCCGAGGCGAAATTCGACAGCAGTCCGGACCATGCGGCGCCGATGGCGATGCCGGCGGCGGCGAGCAGGGCGGCGAACGATGTCGTCTCGATACCGCAGACACTGAGGATGGAAATAACGAGCGCGATGCGCAAGGCGATGCGCAGCGTCGATTCGGTGTAGCGAACGAGGGTGGGATCGATGGCCCTGCGGGTCATGGCGCTGCGAACGAGCCGCGCGACCACATTGATGACGATGCCACCGACAATCCAGATAACGACGGCCATCGCGATTTTCAGGCCGAACGGCACCAGATAATCGTTGACCAGTTTGCCGAGATCAAACATGTGAGTCTCCGTCGAGCGAGGGTCTGTCAGGAAAACTGCATGAATTCCGCCGGGGCTGGCCGGATGGGCATCCCCCTATCACGCCGGATACGCGTCCATACGGACTGAGCGCGGGGGCACGCGGTGCCAGCGTGCCAACTTGGCCTGCGCTTGTCAATTGCGGCCGGGCAGCAAGGGCGCCATGGCAAACCATTAACGCGCACGCCGAAATGACAACGGCCCGGGCGACTTGACGTCCCCCGGGCCGTGGCAGCGCGGATTCGCGCCTGATGGCAAGCGTTCAGGCGCGGCCGGGCTTACTCCGGTTTGCGCGCCAGCGCGCGGTTGCCGATGTCGTGGCGATATTGCATGCCGTCGAAACTGATCTGGTTGACGGTCTGGTACGCCACGCTTTGCGCACCGCGCACGGTGTCGGACAGGCCGACCACGCACAGCACGCGCCCGCCGGTGACGGTGAGCACGTCGTTCTCGAGCTGGGTGCCTGCGTGGAACGTCACGCAATCGGCTGTCTCGGCCGGCACGTCGGAGATCCGGTCGCCCTTGCGCGGGGTGTCCGGATAGCCGTGGGCGGCGAGCACCACGCCGAGTGCGTAACGGCGATCCCAGTCGAGTTCGACCTTGTCGAGCGTGCCGGCAATCGCGTGCTCGACCACCACCGAGAAGTCGCCCTTCAGACGCGCCATGATCGGTTGCGTCTCCGGGTCGCCCATGCGGCAGTTGAATTCGAGCGTCTTGACGTTGCCTTGCGCGTCGATCATCAGACCGGCGTACAGGAAGCCCGTGAAGCGAATCCCGTCGTTTTCCATGCCGCGCACGGTCGGCAGAATGATCTCGCGCATCACGCGGGCGTGAATCTGCGGCGTGACGATCGGCGCGGGCGAGTACGCGCCCATGCCACCCGTGTTCGGGCCCTGATCGTTATCGAGCAGACGCTTGTGATCCTGCGACGTGGCGAGCGGCAGCACGTTCTTGCCGTCGACCATCACGATGAAGCTGGCTTCCTCGCCGTGCAGGAACTCCTCGATCACGACGCGGGCGCCGGCATTGCCGAGCTTGTTGTCCGCGAGCATCATGTCGACGGCGTTGTGCGCTTCTTCGAGCGACATCGCCACGACCACCCCCTTGCCGGCCGCGAGACCGTCCGCCTTGATGACGATCGGTGCGCCCTTGGCGTCGATGTACGCGTGCGCGAGGGCGGCGTCGGTAAACGTTTCGTATTCGGCGGTGGGAATGCCGTGGCGCTTCATGAACGCCTTGGCAAAGTCCTTCGACGATTCGAGCTGTGCGGCTTCCTTGGTCGGCCCGAAGATCTTCAGACCGCGCGCGCGGAAGATATTGACGATCCCGGCGGCGAGCGGCGTTTCGGGGCCAACGACCGTCAACGCGATGCCTTCGCGCACGGCGAACTCGGCGAGCACGTTCGGATCGCTGATCGGCACATTGCGCAGACGCTCGTCGAGCGCCGTGCCGCCATTTCCTGGCGCGACGTAGACCAGTTGAATGCGGGGCGATTGGGCAAGCTTCCACGCCAGCGCGTGTTCGCGGCCGCCCGATCCGACAACCAGAATTTTCATCTTATTCCTCGATGACGGCGTTGGTGAAGACTTCCTGCACGTCGTCGAGGTTTTCGAGCGCGTCGAGCAGCTTTTGCATCTTTACGGCGTCTTCGCCGGTGAAGACCACTTCGGTTTGGGGTTTCATCGTGACTTCCGCGACTTCGGCCTTCAGGCCGGCCGCTTCGAGCTTTTCCTTCACGGCCTGCAAGTCGTTCGGCGGGCAGATGACTTCAAAGCTGCCGTCGTCGTTGGTGATGACGTCGTCGGCACCGGCGTCGAGCGCCACTTCCATGAGCTTGTCTTCCGGGGTTTCCGGCGAGAACAGGAACTGGCCGCAGTGCGTGAAGAGGAAGGCCACCGAGCCGTCGGTGCCCATGTTGCCGCCGAACTTGGAGAAGGCGTGACGCACTTCCGCAACGGTGCGCACGCGGTTGTCCGTCATGGTGTCGACGATCACGGCCGCGCCGTTGATGCCATAGCCTTCGTAGCGGATTTCTTCGTAGTTCGCGCCGTCCAGGCCGCCCACGCCGCGATCGATCGCGCGCTTGACGTTGTCCTTGGGCATGTTGGCGTCGGCCGCCTTTTCCACGGCCAGACGCAGGCGCGGGTTGCTGTCGGCATCACCGCCGCCGAGACGGGCGGCTACCGTGATTTCCTTGATCAGGCGTGTCCAGACTTTGCCGCGCTTGGCATCTGCCGCAGCCTTCTTGTGCTTGATGTTGGCCCATTTGGAATGACCCGCCATGAATTTCTCCGTCGTGCCGCCCTGTGCGGCGAAGTATGCTCTGCCGGCCCGCGCAGTCAGGCGCGGCCGGCCGTTGAAACGAGAGCGCCCGCCACCACCGGGGTCGCGGGCGCCAATTGCCCATCGCCCCGTGGGGTCCCATGGATCGTGTCGATCTCATCGGTCCCGTCCATGATCTGTCGATCCTGTCCATCTATCCATCGTTTCGGGGCGGGGCAGTCCCAGCGGCAACCTGCCGCTATAATCGGAGGCAATTTTATCATGCCGCCGCACCGTGCCACGGGTGTTTGCTGCGCCGTGTCACGAGTCCCGCTGCGTCAACCGCCGAGGTCTCTCATGCCCCAGAAGCCCGTGCCGCCGCAAGCCTCGCCGTCTCCCTCCGCCGCTCCTGCGTCTTCCGCCCCTGCCGTGCCCCCTGGCGCCGCGCCTGCCGAGGCCGCGAATTCTGCTCACGAACCCGGTGAACCACTCGTCATCGCCCGCAACAACCAACATGTGCTCGGCCTGCTGCCGGCGATGGGCAACCGTCACGGTCTGATTACCGGGGCCACGGGCACCGGCAAGACCGTCACGCTGCAAGTCATGGCGCAAGCCTTCTCCGACATCGGCGTGCCCGTGTTTCTGGCCGACGTGAAGGGCGACCTGACCGGCATCACGCAGCCAGGTGTCGAGACACCCAAGCTCAGGGAGCGCATCGCCAATCTCGGATTCGACACCCCCGACTGGCACGGCAGCCCCGCCACGCTCTGGGATGTCTTCGGCGAACAGGGCCACCCGGTGCGCGCGACCGTCTCCGATCTCGGGCCGCTCCTGCTCGCGCGCCTGCTCGGGCTCAACGAGACGCAGACGGGGGTGCTCAACCTCGTCTTCAAGATTGCCGACGATAACGGTCTGCTGCTGCTCGACAGCAAGGACCTGCGCGCCATGCTCCAGCATGTGGGCGAGAACGCATCGACCTTCACCACGCAATACGGCAACATCTCGGCCGCCTCGGTCGGGGCGATCCAGCGCGGGTTGCTCACGCTGGAGCAGCAGGGGGCCGACAAGTTCTTCGGCGAGCCGATGCTCAACATCGAAGACTTCATGCAGACGGACGCGCAGGGGCGTGGCATCGTCAACATTCTCGCGGCAGACAAGCTGCTGGCCGCACCGCGCATCTACGCCACGTTCCTGCTTTGGCTGCTCGCCGAACTGTTCGAGCGGTTGCCCGAAGTGGGCGACCCCGACAAGCCCAAACTCGTTTTCTTCTTCGACGAAGCGCATTTGCTGTTCAACGAAGCGCCCAAACCGTTGTTAGAGCGCATCGAGCAGATGGTGCGGTTGATTCGTTCGAAGGGCGTTGGCGTGTATTTCGTCACGCAGAACCCGGTCGACGTGCCGGACACGGTGCTCGGCCAGTTGGGCAATCGCGTGCAGCATGCCTTGCGGGCCTATTCGCCGCGCGATCAGAAGGCGGTGAAGGTGGCGGCGCAGACAATGCGTGCCAATCCGGCGCTCAACATCGAAACGGTGATCGGCGAGTTGGGCGTGGGCGAGGCGCTGGTGTCGTTGCTCGACGAGAAGGGGCGTCCGGCCGTGACCGAGCGGGCGTACATCAAGCCGCCGGCCTCGCGCATCGGCCCGATCACGCCGCAGGAACGTGCGACGCTGATGGCCTCATCGCTGGTGGCCGGCGTGTACGAAAACGTGGTGGATCGCGAGTCAGCCTACGAGAAGCTGGTCGGGCGCACGCAGACACGTCAGCCCGATGCGCCCCCGGGTTCCGGCGCGCCGGTGCCGGACGGGGGCGCAGCGTCTGGCGGCGGGCTGCTCGACGCCGTGAAGGATTCGCTCGGCGGCTTGCTGGGCGGCGCGGGTGGCTCGCGCCGCAAGGACACGGCCGTCGAGGCAATGGTCAAGAGCACCGCGCGCACCATCGGCAGCCAGTTGGGCCGCGAGATCGTGCGCGGCGTGCTGGGCAGCATTCTCGGTGGCAACAAACGCCGGTGAGCGAGTGCGTCTCGCGCCACGATAACGACGGGGTCCGGCGGTTTGCCTTCGACGGCGCGCTGTGTGCAGTGCGCGGCGAGCTATTGCCGGCACTGCCGCCCCCTCACGAACTCCCCCCTCGCCCATGTCGCTGAAATCTTCGCTGGACCCGGTGCGTACCGGTGTGGCTCACGACCCGTTGTGGCTTCGCGCCGCACCGCTCATCTTTCTGTTCCTGTGGTCGGTCGGCTTCACCGTCGCCAAGATCGGTCTGACGTATGCCGATCCGCTCACTTTCCTCGCTTTGCGCTACGGCCTGGTGTTGGTGCTGCTGGCCCCGCTCGCGGTCATCATGCGCCCGCCACTGCCGAAGACGGCCGCCGCGTGGGGGCATCTCGTGGTCATCGGCCTGCTCATTCAGGCGCTGTACTTCAGCATGACGTATCTGGCGCTGCGTCTCGGGGTGTCGGCGGGCAGCGTGGCGCTGATCACCTCGCTGCAACCAATTCTGGTGGCACTGGCCGTGCCGTATCTGGTGGGCGAGCGTGTGAGCGGTCTGAACTGGATCGGGCTCGGGCTGGGCCTGGCCGGGGCGGCGCTCGTCATCGTGGCGCGCTCTGCGGTGGAGGCGACCTCCACGCTAGGGCTGGGGCTGACGTTCGTGGCGCTCGCGGCGATCACCAGCGGCACGCTCTACGAGAAGCGCTTCGGTGTGGGCCAGCATCCGGTCACGTCCAATCTGGTGCAGTACGCCGTGGGTTTCGCCGCGACGCTGCCGCTCGCGTGGTGGCTTGAGCCGATGCACATCGAATGGACGTGGCAGCTCGGCGCGTCGCTCGTCTATCTCGTGATCGGCAATTCGATCGTCGCGATCTCGTTGCTGCTGGCGATGATCCGGCGCGGCGAGGCGTCGCGCGTCTCGGCGCTGTTCTTCCTCGTGCCGCCCGCGGCGGCGCTGGCGGCGTGGATCATGGTCGGCGAGCACATGCCGTCGCTGGCGTGGGGCGGAATGGTGCTCGCGGCTGTCGGGGTGGCGATGGCCACGCGGCGAAAA
>NZ_JAELTP010000379.1 GCF_016428915.1 Pandoraea sp. ASV26 | reverse complement strand
AGGTAAGATTTCCTGTGACGTGAATACTGGTCATGTCATGCCAGTACAGTTTTTGCTAAACTTCAGGAACAAATACAGCTCTCATCCATTCTCGAGGACAATGGTGCCACAATCCTCGACCCGCGGCGCGACGGCAGCTAGCCTATCGACAAGGAGTCGCACATAATTTCCAACACGATAGATTTCCAGCAGTATACCGAGTCGCAGGCTGTTATGATTCCCGTGGTCACGATGCACTGGATCACGGCGAGCATCAGTCGCCGCCGCCAAGCGCAGGTCCGGCCGTTTTCGCCCGACCCGCGACTCATATTTGCAGAGGTAGTTGTGACGTGTGCCGATTTGCCTGTTATTGACAAGGAGAGCATCTTGGGTGCGGTTATGGCGCTGGGTGGCCAGGAGACAAAGGACGTGAATAAGCTTACGACGCATGTTTGCGCATTGTCAATGGACCACCCCAAGGT
>NZ_JAELTP010000378.1 GCF_016428915.1 Pandoraea sp. ASV26 | reverse complement strand
AGTCCAACCAGGCGCAAACGGTGCTGATCGCCTGGCACCATGGGCATATCGATAAGTTGATCGCCGCGTTCGGCGGCGACGGCCCAGCCTTGACCGGCCTGCCGAAATGGCCGGAAAGCGTGTATGACTGGCTGATCGTGTTGCGCTTTGATGAGCAGGGCCAACTGATCGAGTCCCGCAGCCAGAAAGTCCAGGAGCATCTGCTCCCCGGCGATATCGCTTCGCTGCGTTAATAAAACGTCCTCGAATTACCCCTAAGCGACATGTTCGTAAAAGAACATGCGATTGCTCTCATTTCTTGTGCTTGCAGATAAGAGGCGATGCTATTTTCGGTAACGAAACTGTAACATTCGCATCCGCAGTCAAAACAAGAAATTTGGAGTTCTTGAATGTTTGCTTTCTTTCGTCCTGCCGCACACCAGGCGCCCCTGCCTGAAGAAAAAATAGACAGTACCTACCGA
>NZ_JAELTP010000377.1 GCF_016428915.1 Pandoraea sp. ASV26 | reverse complement strand
CTGGTCTAGTTGCGCAGCAGCTGAAGGATGTGCTACTCGCCATTGAGCGGCCTACCCAGGCAAAGGGCCCTCGGCCTACCATTACTACGCCCGGCTCAGCCGCCGAGGCAGTCGTGGTAGCTCTGCGCAGTACATTCTGGCAAGGTGCCGGCTCGCCATTCGGTCCGCGTCCCATCTGGTGCCCTGTTGAGTCCCCCGCATCTTTGTCTGGCTCTAACCCGCTGGCTTCGTATCCTCTTACACCGCTCCAACATACCATTTCCGTTGCGTCGGCTGGCGACCCGCAAGATCCGGACCGCTATCAGCAGTACTGGCATCCTATCCGCGCGGCCAAGCCTGCTCCTGGCGCAGTGATATATAGCAGATGGATCCCGCATCTCAAAGAGACGTTCTCCATGGTTGCGCTGGATTACACGGACTGTCTCTTATACACATCTCCGAGCCCACGAGACGATATTGTG
>NZ_JAELTP010000376.1 GCF_016428915.1 Pandoraea sp. ASV26 | reverse complement strand
GTCTCAACCTCAACATCATCCTTACAACTCATCATGGACGCACAATGCTATTGCGGCTCAGTGGCATTCAAGACGCCATTACCGCAGCCGCTTGCGCTGTATGTTTGCCACTGCGATAACTGTCAGAAACAGACAGGCTCATTTGGCATGTCGGCTATTTTCCCGCAGTTTAAGCTGCCAGAGTCTGAGGCGTTGAGTTGCTACATGTAATGTTCACGACTGAAAATGGCACTTGGAAGTTTTTTTAATATTGACTGAGGATGACTTAGTCGACCAACTGCTACGGGCCAACAACTTCACTGGTAAGCTCATCCAGTTTTCCTTCGTATCATATTTTTTTTTGGACAAAACGACTCACACTATGCCAAGTTACTTCTGCCGCAACTGTGGCACACGAGTGATGCATAGCACTTCAGTACGTGTCCTTTTTCTCAGTTTATGCCTAATCGTCAAGATGTACC
>NZ_JAELTP010000375.1 GCF_016428915.1 Pandoraea sp. ASV26 | reverse complement strand
GCAGCGTCAGATGTGTATAAGAGACAGGTGTAGGGCTCTGAGAGAGACAGCTTGTTCTTGGTAAGGGTACCAGTCTTGTCGGAGCAGAGAATCTCGACACCAGCAAGGGACTCAATGGCGGAGAGCTTCTGGACAATGGCCTGCTTCTTGGCAAGGTAGGCGGCACCAACAGCCATGGTGGTGGTAACGACAGCCGGAAGACCGACAGGGACACCGACAATAGTGATGGCGAGGGTGAAGCGCAGAATCCTGACAATGTCGTTGGAGCGGTAGAAGCCCGAAACCCAGACCACCAAGAGAGTGACAATGACAAGAACCAGGAGAATCGTACCAATGCCGTTGAGGACTTCAGTGAAATGACCAGTGCCACCAGCGGACTGGGAGACGAGGGCAGCGGCACGACCGACAAAGGTGTTGTCACCAGTGGAGGTAACTACGACGAAAGCCTCACCACGCTTGAC
>NZ_JAELTP010000374.1 GCF_016428915.1 Pandoraea sp. ASV26 | reverse complement strand
CTACATATTCTCACTCTTCTTATTATTCTTTTATTTTTCTTTAGTCTGTTTCTACAAGCGAGGAGTTTCTTAATTCTTATGGATACCGCTTCAGCAAAATTGCAGTTTTTACATGTTTTTTTCGGCGCTGGGAAAACAAAGAAGGGCGAGACGTTTTTTCTCGTGGGGAGAAACAAAATGAGGAGTTTTTATTGTTACTTTTTTCAAAGAGAACTCTTTGACGGCGTTGGGGGATTTATCACGAAATTCGAAATATTTTTTAATCGACAATTCGGAAAAGCCGCGGGACACCCCGAATAGACGGGTCCAGCTCCTGCGCTCCAAACACGGAAAGACTGTCGTTCTGACAGTGGTGGGAGAAACCACCTGCGTTCACTTGCTTTTTTGTCTATTTTTCTTTTACCAAATGCTTTTTGGCTTCCCGGCTTTGACCGGACTGGTGTTATTGGATCTGGAAAGAGG
>NZ_JAELTP010000373.1 GCF_016428915.1 Pandoraea sp. ASV26 | reverse complement strand
CGCAGCGACATATCGGCCAACCATGATCAGAGTGACCAGCAACGTGCTCGTCTCAAAGAACTGGCCAGTCGAAAGTGGCTTTCCTGAGACCAGAAAACCAAACGAAACAACGGAAAAGATGTAAGCTGCACTCGTGCTCAAGACAATAAGTAGATCCATTTCAATCACACGCGAGAAAATTAGCGCCTTGAGCGCCTTGGGATAGAACGGGCCAGCAATGAAGAACTGGACAAGCGTTGCGAGGGCCAATGACGCAGATCCGTATGCAATCTCACGCTCTGGAAGGGGTGCCCATGCCATGACGAGAACGGGGATCGTCAACACTGCAGACAGAAGAGTCATGAGACCGACGTTGCGAACATGTTTGCTTCCAGCCGCGAGACCTGGATCAGCACATACAGGTGCCAGATTGACAAATTCGGGCCAACGTTTTTCAACGAGGTCTCTTGCGCCAATCACGTC
>NZ_JAELTP010000372.1 GCF_016428915.1 Pandoraea sp. ASV26 | reverse complement strand
GACTTGGGCTTATCAGATCCGAGAGCAGCCCAATTGCAAGGCCCGAACCCGCTTTTCAGCTTTTTAGCCAAGTTGTTGCTAGTTGAAAAGCTGTGTGGGAAATTAAGCCACGACTGGGGCTTCACAGGTGTTCGCTCCTCCGACAAATTCCTTCTGTCACCAGCTGAGTACGCCTCCTTTTCTAGTTTACTTTGTTTGGCAACTGCTTCCGGTATGAGGGATGAAAGTATTGCATCTGAGACCCCACCCTGTAAGCCATGGAGCACGTATTTCCCGCACCCGCAGGATCATGCGTCGGGCTGTGTGTTCCATCTGATAAGTCAATAAAGAGCGCCATCTGATAAAACAATTCCTTGCCGATAACGGCTTTGCCAAGCTTTTTTCTTTTCATACTACTGTACGTACTTCTACACCTGTCTCTTATACACATCTCCGAGCCCACGAGACGATATTGTGTATCTC
>NZ_JAELTP010000371.1 GCF_016428915.1 Pandoraea sp. ASV26 | reverse complement strand
GTGTATCTGTGCTAATTAGTATGTGTAATCCGACTTCTGGAACTGACTGACACATGCACAGTACCACTGTGGATCGTCTTACGGCCAGTCGGCTGCACCCCAACAACCTGGAGCCGCTGTCGACGCTAGATCTACGAGTAGGCTGGCTGTGCATTTTACCTTCTACTGCACCCAAAATGTACTCGCGACACACAACCAAAAGATCGCCCCGAACGCGTAAGCCACACTGGCAGCCGCCGCCATGAGTGTCTTTCCTTTTTCCCTTTCCCCCTTATCCGTAGTCTATGTCTCGCTCTCGGTGCCGAATGAAGCGTGAATGCTTAGCCAGGGGCGAGGGGTGTTTCGCAGAAAGCGTCCCCCGCAGATCAGCCGCAACCTCCCCGGCACCGGCAACGGCACTCCGTATGTGCCACCAACGGCTGGATCTTCCGGCAGAAACACTCTTCCAGAAGGGCAACATCA
>NZ_JAELTP010000370.1 GCF_016428915.1 Pandoraea sp. ASV26 | reverse complement strand
CGCCAGGATCGTCCTTTGCCATGTAGATGGAGGCTGCCGCCCAGCTCACAGCTCACAACCAACCCTGCTCATAGCGGACTTCTTATTCGTGGATACAATCATCTCGTGTTGCAGTTTAGTGGATCAGACAGTTCTCAGTCTGCAGCAAAGTCCTGGTTGCATAGCATAATCTAAGCTAAACTCTTACCGCTTACTACACGAGGCCGTCTAGTGTGCCTGACTACCTGGTTGTTGGGGATGTACATACCTTGCATGGGGACGAAAGATTTTCTGGCCTGGCATCGGCCATCCCACCTTTCTAGAATCGAATCTGTTTTGGTAGGTGACCAGGGGTGACTACGTTGGCTGTATTTTTAGCATAGGATATTATTCAAGCCAAGTAAAAGCTTGTTCCGGTTACATCGTTTATATCATGTATAGCATACCCTTCACAGCTTCATGTGTGTTAGCATAGACCTAGGAC
>NZ_JAELTP010000037.1 GCF_016428915.1 Pandoraea sp. ASV26 | reverse complement strand
ACATTCGCCAGCGCGTCACGCTGCTGGATCCGTCCCGGCTCGGGCTGCATATCAACGTGTTCATTCACGTCACGCTCGAAAACCAGAATCGCGACGGTCTGGATGCCTTCGAAGCCGCCGTCACCGCACTGCCGAACGTCATGGAGTGTTACCTGATGTCGGGCGACGCCGACTACCTGCTTCGCGTCATGGTGAGCGACATGAGCGCTTACGAGACGCTCATCACCGACCGCCTCTCCCGCATCCCGGGCATTCGCAACATCCGGTCGAGCTTCGCGCTCAAGCAGGTCATGTACACCACGGCAGTCCCGGTGCCGGATACCGCCGGCGATGCCTGAGGCAGCCGCCACCGGCGAACCCGCCACGCCCCGCGTCGCCCTGCCCCCGCACGGCGGGGCCAGCCAGCAGATCGCGCTGCATGTCGCGGCCATGCTGTTCGGCGCGTCGGCGTTGTTCGGCGAGCATATCGCCGCGAGCAGCACCATGATCGTCTTCGGTCGCGGCCTTTTCTCGTGGCTCGCGCTCGGCGTCATCGCCCTTGCGGGGCTGGCGGGCATACGCGGCGCCGCACGACTCTCGGGCGGGGCACCGTGGCGAGGACTCTCGTTCGCCTCGGCGTTGCGACTCATCGTGGCGGGCGTGCTGCTGGCCGTGCACTGGCTCGCGTTTTTTCTGGCGATCAAGGCGGGCGGGGTCGCCGTGGGCACGCTCGGCTTCGCCTGCTTCCCCGCGTTCGTGATCCTGCTCGAATGGCCCCTTCGCCGTGAACGTCCCACATTGGGCGACGCCGGGGTCATCGGGCTCGTCTGCCTTGGACTCGCGCTCGTCACCCCGGCGTTCGACTGGCAAGCGGGCGCCACCGTCGGCCTCGCGTGGGGCGTGCTTTCCGGCGCCATCTACGCTGTGATCGCGCTGTCCAATCGCGTGCTTGGCGCGCACGCCTCGCCGTTGCAGGCCAGTTGGTGGCAGTGTCTGGGCATTTTGCTGGTGCTCGGCCCGTTCGCGTGGCGCGAGGCGCTCACACTTCCCGCGGCGCAATGGGGATGGCTCGCATGCCTGGGCGTCGTTTGCACCGCGCTTGCGTACACCCTCTTCATTCACGCCCTGCGAACCGTCAAGGCCAGTCAGGCGGCGGTGGTCATCGCCCTCGAACCGGTCTACGCGATTGCCTTCGCGTGGGTGCTGTTCGGTACGTCACCCACGCTCAAGATGGCGGTAGGCGGCGTGTGCATCGTCGGTGCCGTGGCGTGGTCCGGGTCGATGCGCTCACGCCGCAGCGCTCACTGACGGCCTCGCACCTCAGACGAACATGCCGCCCGACGCCTCGATGCGCTGGGCATTGATCCACCCCGTCTCGTCGGCCAGCAGCGCCGCGACCATCCCGCCAATGTCTTCGGCCTCGCCCACACGGCCCAGTGCCGTGTTCGCCGCGACCATCTGATTGACGCCCGGGTTGTCGCGCACCGTGCCGCCGTTGAAGTCCGTGGCGATAGCGCCCGGTGCGACCGTGTTGGCGCGAATGCCGCGCGCGCCCAGTTCCCTCGCCAGATAGCGCGAGAACACCTCGATGCCGCCCTTCATCATCGCGTAGGCCGAAGCGCCCGGCAGCGAGAAGCGCGCCAGACCGCTCGATACATTCAGAATGCGACCGCCGTCAGCGATCAGCGGCAGCAGCGTCTGCGTGAGGAAGTACGGTCCCTTCAGATGGATGCGAACCAGATCGTCGAACTGGGCTTCGGTCGTCTCGGCAAACGCACTGTGCAGCCCCGTGCCGGCGTTGTTGACCAGAAAGTCGAACGTGTCGCGCTGCCAGACGTCGCTCAGCACGCGCTTGATCTCTGCGGCAAACGCAGCGAACTGCGCCGAGTCCGACACGTCGAGCGGCAAGGCCACGGCGTTGGCACCCAGCTTGACGATCTCGGCCACGACCGCGTCGGCTTCGGCGCGCTGGCTGCGATAGGTGAGGATGACGTCGATGCCGCGACGTGCGGCGGCGAGTGCCGAAGCGCGGCCCAGGCCGCGGCTGCCACCGGTGATGAGAACGATTTTGCGGGTCATGGTGATTCTCCTGAATGCATAGGGCAATGCGCGCTGGCAACGCCCCGTTGAACAATGTCGGCGGCCCCCGTCCCCCAGGTATCTGGTCGGATCGCCTCGTCCCGCGTCTGCCAACTCTCGCCAGCGCCGGTCGCCGTGAGTGGTCGACGGCGCGCTTCAGGTGGCGCGGTATGTTCAACATCCTATTGCAACGAATTTCACCAATAAACCGGGTGAATTTGATTACACTGATCAAATTCAAATAACAATGGATCGGCGCTTCGAGGCACCGATCCCTGATCTCCATGCATCAGCTCGACGCCATGCGCATCTTCGTGCGCGTCACGCAGACCAGCAGTTTCACGCAGGCAGCCGACAGCCTCGGTCTGCCGCGCGCCAGTGTGTCTAACGCCATCAAGCAGCTCGAAACCAAGCTGGGTACGCGCCTGTTGCATCGAACCACGCGTCGCGTGCAACTGACACAGGACGGACAGGCATGCCTCGAGCGGTGCAAGGATCTGCTCGCCGACATGGAGGAGTGGGAGACGATGTTCGTCGCGCGCGACGAAGCGCTTACGGGCCGTCTGCGCATCGACCTGCCCGCAACGCTCGCGCGCACGACCGTCATTCCCGAATTGCCCGCGTTTCTGGCGCAGCATCCCGGGCTGCGCGTGGAGCTGTCGAGCACTGACCGACGTGTCGACCTCGTGCGCGAAGGGTTCGACTGCGTGCTGCGCGTGGGCGCCATCGCCGATTCGACGCTAATCGCCCGGCCGCTCGGTCAGATGCGTCAGATCAACGTGGCGAGCCCGGCATACCTCAAACGCCATGGCGTGCCGCGCACGCTCGACGATCTGCGCACGCATCAATTGATTCACTACACGACGACCTTGGGCACGCGCCCGGCGGGCTGGGAATACTTCGATGGCGAACGCTACGCGCAGTGGCCGATGGAAGGCGTGCTCACCGTGAACAATGCCGACGCCTATCAGGCGGCGTGCGTCGCCGGGCTCGGGCTGATTCAGGCCCCCGAGAGCGGCGTGCGAGGCCATTTGGCCGACGGCACGCTGCAAGAGGTGCTGCCCGAGTTTCAGGCCGAGCCGCTGGCCGTGACGCTGCTCTATGCGAACCGGCGTCACCTGCCCCGGCGCGCACAAGCCTTCATGAACTGGCTTGCCGATTTGCTCACGCCCAGACTGACCAAGGGTTGAGCACAGCGGGCACAGCCTGCATGGCCGCCTGCTACAGCCCGCGCTCGACCATCTCGACGAGCCGCTGCCCCAGCGCGTCGACCTGCTCGCCGGGCAGATCGCGCAGCGGGCCGTCGATCACCAGCACGGCCAATCCGTGCACTGCGGCCCACGCCAGATACTCCGCACCGGGCCGCTGCGCCGCGTCGATGATGCCGGCCGCGGCCATGCCGTCGAGCGCCGCGCCCAGCAGTTGGAAGGGATTGAGCCCGCTCGCCCCCGCCTTTTCCGGCGTCGCGGCCGAACGCACGTTCTCCGACGGCGCAAATGCCGTGCGGAACAGCCCCGGCTGCGCGCGCGCAAAGCGCAGATAGCCAATGCCCACTGCGCGCAATCCCGCACGGGCGCGGGCAACGGCATCGAGCGCGGCCGTCTCGCACAGCGCCATTTCCTGTTCAATCGCCATCGCCAGTTCAGCCAACGCCGCCGAGCGCACGGCGTCGAGCAAGTCCTGACGATTCGCAAAATGACGATACGCCGCATTGGGGACGACCCCGGCGCGACGTGTCGCCTCACGCAGGATCACGGCGTCCGGCCCACCATCGCGCGCCAGCGCAATCCCCGCTTCCAGCAACGCCCGGCGCAGATCGCCATGCCGGTAGGTCGTGCGTGCCGGCCCGGTCGTTGTGTCTTGTTCTGTCATTGCACCTCCTTGTGGACAGTGTCCATTATGTCTGCTATCGTTTGTGTACGCTGTCCACAAAAAGATTCAGTGCGGTACGAAGGACGGCAAGACTGACAGCGACCGCCATCGAGCGCCCGACTGATCCGGAACAACCTGTACGCGCACGATCTGAGGAGGCACTATGGGCCAGACGTATCCGTCTCATGGCGCCACCGTGTGTCAGACAGGGGTCTGTCGCAAGACAAATGGCCGCTGGCGTGTCGGGCATGAGCCCGCATCGGTGTCCATGACGCTCGCGCCGTAGCACTTCCCTGCCGGGGCGTCGTCATGCCCCTATTCAAGCCTTTTCAAGAGATACACGAGGAGCACGCCATGCAAGTCCATTCCTACTTGTTTTTCGAAGGTCGTTGCGAAGAAGCCATGACGTTTTACGAGAAGACGCTGGGCGCGAAGCGCGGCATGTTCATGCGCTACGGCGATAGCCCGGAGCGTTGTCCGGAAGGCATGCTCCCGCCTGGCAGCGAGAACAAGATCATGCATGGCGAGTTCACGATCGGCGAGTCGACCGTGATGGTCTCGGACGGCATGGTGAGCGGCAAACCCCAATTCGACGGCTTCTCGCTGTCGGTCGATTTCACAGAAGTGGGCGCGGCCGAGAAAGCCTTCCACGCGCTGGCAGACGGCGGCGCCGTGAGCATGCCGCTCGGCGAGACCTTCTTTGCGAAGACGTTCGGCATGGTCAAGGATCGCTTCGGCATGAACTGGATGGTGATCGTGCCCAAGGCGATGCATCAGCGTTAAGGCATCGGTGGCGCCGGGAGAGCACCCGGTCATTCGCACCCTGACGGGGCGGGCACAGGGACTGACGACGGCCCCGATGCCCGCCCTTCGTTTGCCTGCGCTACGTACCCAACAAGTTCCTCACGCCTGTGCTATCGTCGCCGCCATGCCATCCGTGATCTCAATCCAGAATCTGTCGAAGACTTACGCAACGGGCTTCCAGGCGCTCAAGAACATCAACCTGGAAATCCAGCGTGGCGAGATCTTCGCACTGCTCGGCCCGAACGGCGCCGGCAAAACGACCCTCATCAGCACCATCTGCGGCATCGTGCGCCCGACCTCGGGCACGGTCACTGTCGACGGTCACGACATCGTCACGGACTACCGTGCCGCGCGTGCCGCCATCGGCCTGGTGCCGCAGGAACTGACCACCGATTCCTTCGAATCGGTGTGGGCCACCGTCTCTTTCTCGCGAGGCTTGTTCGGCAAGCCCGCGAATCCGGCGTACATCGAAAAGGTGCTGCGCTCGCTCTCGCTTTGGGAGAAGAAGGACAGCCGCATCATGCAGCTCTCGGGCGGCATGAAGCGACGCGTGCTGATCGCCAAGGCGCTCTCGCACGAGCCGCGCGTGCTCTTCCTCGACGAGCCCACGGCCGGTGTCGACGTCGAACTGCGCCGCGACATGTGGCGTCTCGTGCAATCGCTGCGCGAGACCGGTGTGACCGTGATCCTCACCACGCACTACATTGAAGAGGCCGAGGAAATGGCCGACCGCGTGGGCATCATCACCGGCGGTCAGATCACACTCGTGCAGGAGAAGACCGAACTGATGCGGCACATGGGCAGCAAGCATCTCACGCTGCAACTCGCGGAGCCGCTGCCCGCCGTGCCCGATTCGCTGGCCAGCTATGGCCTCACGCTCGGCAGCAGCGGCAGCGAACTGGTCTTCACCTACGACGCCAACATCGAGCAGACCTCCATCGCCGCCCTGCTGCGCGATCTGGAGCATGCCGGTATCTCGGTGAAAGACCTGCACACGACGCAAAGCTCGCTCGAAGACATCTTCGTCTCGCTCGTGCATCAAAAAGAAGGATGAGCCGCGTCATGAATTTCTACGCCGTCAGGGCGATCTACAACTTCGAGATGGCTCGCACGCGTCGCACGCTGATGCAGAGCATCATCTCGCCCGTCATTTCGACGTCGCTGTACTTTGTGGTGTTCGGCGCGGCCATCGGCTCGCGCATTCCCGAGATCGACGGGGTGCCGTACGGCGCGTTCATCGTGCCGGGCCTCATCATGCTCTCGCTGCTCACGCAGAGTGTGACGAACGCCTCGTTCGGCATCTATTTCCCACGGTTCACCGGCACCATCTACGAGGTGCTCTCCGCGCCCGTGTCGTACATGGAGATCGTGGTGGCCTATGTGGGCGCGGCAGCGACCAAATCGATCGTTCTCGGTGTCATCATGCTCGGCACCGCCGCGCTGTTCGTGCCGCTGCGCATCGAACATCCGTTCTGGATGGTGCTGTTTCTGGTGCTCACCGCCGTAACGTTCAGCCTGCTCGGTTTCATCATCGGCATCTGGGCCGACGGGTTCGAGAAGCTGCAACTCGTGCCGCTGCTCATCATCACGCCGCTCACGTTCCTCGGCGGCAGCTTCTATTCGACGAGCATCCTGCCGCCGTTCTGGCGCACGGTCACGCTGTTCAATCCGGTGGTGTATCTCATCAGCGGCTTTCGCTGGAGCTTCTACGGGCTGGCGGACGTGAGCGTGGGCGTCAGCCTGGGCATGACGCTCGTGTTCCTCATCGTATTCCTCGCCATCGTCGGCTGGATGTTCAAGACAGGCTACCGTCTCAAGAACTGACATCGCGTGCCGGGCGGCGATACGATACGATCCGTCCGGCACGTCTGCTGCCTGCGCTGTCCTGGTGGCGCAGTCCTGCCGTCCGGTTCAGATCGGCGGCGTCTCCAGGAACGCCGGCAGCGTTTCGGCTTGCGCGGAGAAACGGGCGACCTCCGGAAAGTCGGCGCCAAAGTCGATTTCCGGCACCATCAGTTGATGGAAACGCCACGCCACGGCAATCGTTACGCCGTGCTCGCCGATACCGTCCGGCGTTGCCAGAACAGGCTTGTGCGCCAGCTCGAACTCCAACGCCTGAAACGCCGCTCGCAACTGGTTGTGCACGCGATCCGTCCACGGCGCGTGGCGCTTCTCGCTCGGACGCAACTCGCGCTCGTACACCAGTTGCACCGACTTCTCGCACGCCGCCAGCGCCAGCCCCGTGAGGCGCAATGCGCGCAGGTGCTCGACAGGATCGACTGGCACGAGCCGGCGCATCGGATCGACCAGCGTCTCGAGGTATTGCAGGATGAGGGTCGAGTCCATGAGCACCGTGCCGTCGTCGGTGACGAGCGTCGGGGCCTTCACGATCGGGTTGATCGCCGAGAATTCGTCGAACGTTCGAAAGACGGACAGCGAGCGATGTTCGTACGCCAACCCCAACAGCTTCAGACAGATCGCCGTGCGGCGCACGTACGGGGAATCCAGCATTCCAATCAATTGCATGTCTCGCTCCTGTGAACGGCACTCGCCGCCCGTGTTCGCACGATCGCTCACGTGACGCCGTGCCACGGGCGATGCCCGCATCCGCACAAGCATAGCGGACGGCCAACGCCCCGCAAATCGAATTCGATTGCGGTTGTCTGTGAATCCGCCTCACAAGCCGGCTGCAAGCGGGCTACAAGCGGACTCAGAGGTCAACTGACAAGCCGGCTCAGCAGCATGCTTAGCAGCGAGGCGAGGCATGTCGCCGTGGCGCGACGGGAACCTGTCACACGACACAATGTCGGGCTGCGAGCGCGTCGCATGACAGGTAAAATGTGCCGCATGGCTGACTCGACAGGGAGACGTTTCATGGACATCCTGATGGTGCTGACCTCGCACGACCGCCTCGGCGACACGGGCAAGAAGACGGGTTTCTGGCTCGAAGAATTCGCCTCGCCCTATTACGTATTCATCGACGAAGGGCTGAACGTCACGCTGGCGTCGCCCGCAGGCGGGCAACCGCCGCTCGATCCGAAGAGCGACGCGCCCGACGCGCAAACCGAGGCGACACGGCGCTTTCGCGAAGACCCCGACGCCCAGAAGGCGCTCGCCAACACGATCCGACTGGCCGACGTCAACCCGGCCGACTACGACGCCCTCTTCTACCCCGGCGGCCATGGCCCGCTGTGGGATCTGGCGCAAGACCCGAACTCCATCCGTCTGATCGAAGCCTTCGAGCGCGCGGGCAAGGCGATCGGCTTCGTGTGCCACGCGCCCGGCGTGCTGCGACAGGTGCGCAAGGCGAACGGCGAACCGCTGGTACGCGGACGTCATGTCACCGGTTTCAGCAACGAGGAGGAGGCTGCCGTCGGCCTCACCGACGTGGTGCCGTTCCTCGTCGAAGACGAACTCAAGCGGCTGGGCGGTCTGTATGAGAAGGCCGAAAACTGGCATTCGCATGTGGTCGGCGACGGACGCCTCGTCACAGGCCAGAACCCGGCCTCGTCGGAAGAAGCGGCACGCTCCGTGCTGGCGATGATGGAGCCTCGTCTGCGATGAATTCACGGGCACCGTCCGTCGACGTGCGGCGTCTCGTGCCCAGCGACGCGCTCGCCTTTCAGGCGTTGCGGCTCGCAGGTCTGCAAGCGCACCCCGAAGCGTTCGGATCCACCTATGACGAAGAGAAGGACTGGCCGATCGAACGCGTGCGTGAGTGGCTGGTGGCCCGCACGGACGCGGGGGTCTTCGGCGCGTTCGAGAACGAACGGTTGGTTGGCGTGCTGGGGTTAGGGCGCTCACACCGTGCGAACTTCGCGCACGTCGGCTTTCTGTGGGGGATGTACGTGCAGTCGGAGGCGGCGGGACGCGGCGTGGGCCGTGCGTTGGTCGACGCCGCGCTCGCCCTCGCGCGATCGCAGCCCGGACTGCGCCACGTCACGTTGCAGGTGAGCGCGGAGAATCGTGCGGCCATTGCGCTGTATCAATCGTTCGGATTCGTCGAGATCGGACGAGAGCCCGACGCCATGCGCATCGGCAACCGCTTTCAGGACGAGTTGCGCATGTATCTTCCCATTGCGACCCACTGACCTCACCCGCCTGACTGACTGACGCGCGGGAGCCTGCTGGCTCCCGCGTTTCTTTCTCAGATGCCGAAGATGCCGACGGTGCCGGTCAGATCTTTTCCATCTCGAACGGGCCGAGATAGTCCTTCTTGCCGACTGCCACGCCTTGCGCACGCAGAATGTCGTGTGTGGTCGTCACGTGGAAGTAGAAGTTCGGCAACGCGAACTTGAGCAGATAATCGACCGCGTCCATCGTGGTCTGATATTCCTTGAACTTCAGCGTGATCTGACGCGCTTCGGCCCCGTCGAAGCGATCTTCGAGAATGCCGGCGATGAACGCCTCGGTGTTGGCGATGCGATCGCGCAGTTGGTCGAACGTCGTCTCGTTGTCCTCGAACTTCGGCGCCTCAACACCGGTGAGGCGTGACACGGCGAACTTCACCGTATCGCTCACGCGCTGCACCTGCGCGACGAAGTCGAGCATGTCGGGCGCGAGCTTCGCCGTCAGAATCGTCTGCGGGTCGAGCGACTTCGCCTCGCAGTGCGCGCGCGCCGTCTTGATGTAGTCGGCCATGACGGTCAGGCCGCGCAGATAGACGGGGATGGTGGCGCGATACAGGGAAATGGGCATCGTGAAGCTCCTTGGGGGGATGGCGTTGCGGGGCACGCGCACAAGTCGCGCAAAGCCCCATGCTATCAGCGGCGAAACATTCTCGCCGTGCACCAGGCGGCTTACGGAAACGCGATCGGAACGCTCGTCTGACGCAAATGCGCGAAGCATTCGCCGTACGCCTCGCAACCCGGGCAGCCCGGCGCAGGCGCGGGTGCGCGGCCGTAAGCCTTTGCGCACGCCTCGGCGAGGAATCGCTTCCAGCGCAGGTTGGCCGTGTTCTCGCTCACCAGCGACGGGAAGAAATGGGTGAGCAGGGCCGTCACATCGTCGCGGCCGGTCAGCCCGAGGTCCCGCCACAGATGATCGGGACGCAGACAGGCCGTGGCGAGAATCGTCGCCATATCGGCCGCGTCCGCCGGATGCAGGATCGGATCGGCCCGGCGGCGCAGCATCTCGCGCATCTCCACGACGAAGACGGCATGCGAGGCCCAGGCGGGCGTTGGCAACTCGGCCGCGAGGGTGTGCCAGCGCTCAGGGACCGGCGCGAAATGGCGACGCAGCAACGCCGCCATGGCCGCCCCCGAGAGCCCCAGGCGCACCACGCGCTCGGGCGCCGCATTCGCCAGCAGCAGCGACGCGAACAGCGACGCCTCCTTGCGCGAATGGGAGGGGACCAGCGAGGGGGGCTGCAAAGCGCTCATCGTCGTACGTTCCCTCAACACCCCATGAAGCGACGACTGCCCTCAGGCAACCGCCAGGATCACGCTCGACGCCTTGACCAGCGCGGCAGCCTCGCGGCCTGCCGTCAGTCCGAGACGCTTCGCGCTCTCGTTGGTGACGATGGCGGCGATCACGGCGCCGCTCGCGGACGTGATCTCGACTTCGCTGTTCACGGCGCCGGTCTCGACACGCGAGACCTTACCGGGGATCACGTTGCGCGTGGACACCTTGCTCGCGTCGGCATCGACCATGACGATGACCGACGACGCCTTGATCAACGCCACGGCCTCGCTGCCTTCCTTGAGCCCCAGGTTCACCGTGCTCTCGTGCGTGATGACCGCCACGATCTCCTGACCGGCGCTGGTGCGCAACGTCACTTCATCATTCACGGCACCGCGTTGCAAGGCCACGACTTTGCCGCTGAACTGGTTGCGTGCGCTGGTCTTCATCGGGATTCTCCTGTCGATAAGTTCGTATGCCCTCGAAACGTCGGAACGTCGGAACGTCATAACGTCCGAACGTCCGAACGTCGAACGTCGAACGTCGAATGGCAATGGGATAGGGCGAGAGGGTCATCGTCAAACCGCAACGATGCGCATCAGTGTGGTGCAGTATAGCGGGTCGACGCGGCGCTCACGGTCATGAGGCGATGATATGCTTCACCAGCGCCGGGGAGCGTATGGCGCATGCCGCCCGGAAGGCAAGGAACCACCAACGGAAGTCGTCAGAGGAGCCGCCATGGGTACGCCCCGCCACATTCCCACGCCGACCGAGGCCGCCACTTTCGCCCGTGCGTGGGTGAGCCAATTTTCCAAACCCGCCGCCATTGGCATGGCACTTGCGTTCGTGGCGGGCTACATCGATGTCGTGGGCTTCATCGCGTTGTTCGGGCTGTTCACGGCGCACGTGACCGGCAACTTCGTGATGATCGGCGTGCAACTGGTCGCGAGCACGCATGTGGGCGTGCTGGCCAAACTGCTGGCCCTGCCCGTGTTCGTCGTCTTCGTCGCCATGGTGAAGCTGATCGTGCAGGGCTTCTCGCGTAACGAGCGCAGGCCATTGCGACTGTTGCTCGCGGTGCAGACCGTGTTGCTGCTCGGCTTCATGATCGTGGGCATCGCGGCACAACCCATTGTCTCGGCCGATGCCCCGCTCGCGATTCTGTCGGGCATGTTCGGCGTGGCCGCCCTCGCCATCCAGAACGCCATCGGACGCCTGGTTCTCGCCGACCTCGCCCCGACCACGATCATGACCGGCAACACCACGCAGATCGTGATCGACATGGTCGAGCTGGCGAGTGGGAGTTGCGGCGACGACAAGGCCGCACGCGCGCGTCTGCGCAAGATGATTCCAGCAGTGGCCACGTTCGCCGTCGGGGCCATTCTCGGCGGCTTCGCGTATCACGGTGCTGGCTTCTGGAGCGTGCTGCTGCCGGTGGCGCTGCTCGTCGCGCTGGCGGTGGCGAACGAGTGAGCGGCTCACGTTCTCGGGTGTCTCTGCCCGCTCACGCGGGACATGGCACCGGAACGCGCGATAATGTCCGACTTTTTTGCGCTCAGTTGCGTGCGCTTGCGTCTGCTTGCGTCTGCTTGCATTGGCCTGCGTTCGTTTGCATTCGCATGCGTTCCTTTGTGAACGCCCGGCGCAAGGCATCAGAGACACACCTCGAGGAATATCGGAATGAAGCTGGATTCGCAATGGGTACTCGTCACGGGCGGTGCTCGCGGGCTGGGCGCGGCCATTACGCGCGCCGTCGCACGTGAGGGCGCGGGCGTCGTCATCAACTATCTGCGCAGCGATGTGGCGGCGCGCGAGTTGGCCGAGTCCCTCGGCGCGCGCGCCATCGCGTTGCAAGCCGACGTGACCGACGAGAAGGCCGTTGCCCGGCTGTTTGCCGAGGCGCGCGAGCGAATCGGCGCCCCGATCGTGTCGGTGGTCAACAACGCGCTGGCCGACTTCCGCTTCGATGGCGATGCACGCCCCAAGCTGGCCGACATTTCGTGGTCGCGCTTCACGCAACAGTTCGAAGGCGCAGTCAAAGGGGCGCTCAACACGATGCAGGCCGCGTTGCCGGGCATGCGCGAGGCCGGATTCGGACGCATCGTGAACGTTGGCACCAATCTGTTCCAGAACCCCGTCGTGCCGTATCACGACTACACGACGGCCAAAGCCGCCCTGCTCTCGCTCACGCGCACGGCCGCCAACGATCTCGGCCCTGACGGCATCACCGTGAATATGGTGTCGGGGGGATTGCTGCGTGTCACCGACGCGAGCTCGGCAACGCCCGAGGCCGTGTTCGACCTGATCGCCAGCCTCACGCCGCTGCGCCGCGTCACCACGCCCGACGAGTTCGCCGACGCCGTGCTGTACTTCCTCTCCCCTTGGGCACGCGCCGTGACGGGGCAGAACCTCATCGTCGACGGCGGACTGGTCAAGGGCTGATACACGGACTGGCTCGTGGGCTGACTCATGCGCTGACTTGTGGGCAGACTTCGGAGCCACGCGCCGGCCTACGCAATACGGCGAACGCGTCCGTGCTCAGGCCGGACGCGGTAAAATCGCACCTTTCGCGAGCGCACCCTTCGACAGCCTCGCGCTCTCATCCCCCAAGCACCGATTTCCGACAGTGACCGCCACCTCCAACGACCTTCATCCGACTGACGCCTCAGAGAACACCGATGCCATCCACGAAGACCGCCTGTGGCGCGACGACGGGTGGACGGCGAAGGTCGTCAAGAACGAGGAAGACGATGGCTGGGCCGTTGCCATGTACCGTGACGGTCAGTCGGAACCGGCGCTCGTCGGCCCGTGGACGATGGGCCGCGACAAGAAAAATCCGAAACCGCTCGACGTCAACGCGTTCCACACGCTCGTGAAGACGGCGGCCGAAGTGCTGCGTCGCCACGAGCAGCAATTGCGTGCGCAATTGCACAAGCGAGTAAGCGTCGACGGCCCGGACGGCGACATCGACGTCACGCTCGACATCGTGCCCGACGACTACGATCCGTACGCCATGCTCAGCGCCATCGACCGCTTCGGCGAGACACTCGCGTCGGTCAAGGTGCCGACGACGTTCAAGCTCTCGCGCAACAGCGCCCGGGCTTGGGTCGAGAACGACTTCCAGCGGCCCCAGTAAGTACCCGCTCACGCCACACCCGGCGTGGTCTCCCGAGCACCTTGCTGCATATGCGCCCTGCGTTTCATCGGATGGCCGCGCATCATCCCGTTACCCCGGATACCGGGATAACCTGCCGTCTGGTTACGTTTCCGGACACTCCCTAAGATGGACTTCATCGACGTCACCGGCAGATGGCCCGCATTGCTAGCGGGCACTCACACTGCCTCGCGTCGATCAGCCGCCATCCACGTCAGGAGACCCCATGAAACGCTTTCACATCGCGCTCGCCGTGCGCGATCTCGACGAATCCATTCAAGACTATTCGCACCGTCTCGGTCAGCCGCCTGCGGCTGTCGTGCCCGGCGCCTACGCCATGTGGCGTACCGAGTTGCTGAACTTCTCGATCAACCAGTCACCGGCGCGCGCCGGTGAACTGCGGCACATCGGCTTTGAAGACGACGACGCCCCCGAGTATTCCAGCAGCACCGATTGCAACGGCCTGCTGTGGGAAGCGTTCTCCGCGCAGGAGCAGGACCGTCGCATAGTGAGCACTTACGGGGTCGCGGTTCAAAGCACGTAATCCCCTGCCCCGCTGCCTCGGGATCCCCCGGCAGCAGCGGGATCAAGCAGGATCAAGCGGGCACCACCCCGGCGACCTTGCGGTGCTCATCAGGTGCTTCTCAGACGCTAATGCCGTGCTTATGCGTTGGATTACGCGGGCACTTCGTCGGATTCCTCCGGCACCGAACCGAAGCCCGGCAACGGACGCTGCCAGCGCTGCGCAATGAACACCCCGACAAGCGCTACACCACCGCCGATCAGGTGGAACGTGTGCAAGCGCTCACCCAGCAACACGACCGCAATCGCCGCCGTCATGACGGGCAGCACGTTGATGAACATGCTGCAACGGTTCGGCCCCAGGTGGCGAATGCCCTGAATCCACAGAATCGGCAGCAGGATCGACGCCCCCAGCCCCGCATACAGCACCAGCGGCACCGTGGCGGCGTTGAGCTGCGCCTGACCGGCGGGCACGAGCGCGAGCATCGGGATCATCGTCACGAGCGCCGCCCAGGCTTGCACGTAAGTCGACTGTGCGGGCGGCACGGCCACATGCCAGCGTCTCAGCAACACGCTGTACAGGCCGTAGGATGCCGATGCGATCAGCATGAGCACATCCCCCAGATGCACGCCGCCGTCGAGCAGTTGCGACGGATGCCCCTGCCCGATCAGATAGACCAGCCCGGCGAGCGACAGCAGACCGCCGACGAGCATGCCGAGCGTGGGCGGATCACGCAGCAGCACGACACTCCACAGCAAGGTGAGCAGCGGCGCGAGCGCCGTCACGATGGCCATGTTCGTCGCCGTCGTGCTGTGCGCCGCCAGATACGACAGGCTTTGATAGAACGACATGCTCAGAAAGCCGAGGAAGCCCAGCTTGGCGAGTTGCGGGCGAATGTGCCCCCAGTTGCGCGCCAGCGGACGAATCACGAAAGGTGTCATGACGGCGAGCGCCAGCACCAACCGGTAGAAGGTAATGGCCGACGGCGCGATGGTCGTGGCCGAGAGCTTCGAGACGATGACATTGCCGGCCCACAACAACATGGCGCCGAGCGGATAAAGGAAGTACCCCATGACGATTTTCCGCAAAGGTGAATGTGTGACAGGTGAAAAGGGAAGCGTCATCGTCGGGTATGTCACAACAGGGTGTCTCACGCTAAAATTCCCAAACCTGTCTTGAAAAGGACACTTGTGAATACCGTCCGCCAACCGCGCAATACGGCCCGTACCGCCCGTACCGCTGATAAAACCGCTACGGCCGCGACAGCCTCTGCGCGCAAGACCGATCACCTGCGCTTCGAAAGCACGCCGATGCCGATGGCGGCGATGGCGGTCGACTACGCGCACAACGAGTTCATCGCGTCGCACTCCCATCGCCGCGCGCAACTGCTCTACGCCATCGAAGGCGTGATGATCATTGCGTCGGCGTCGGGTCGCTGGGTGGTGCCTCCTACGCGTGGCGTCTGGCTCGCCGCCGGGCTGGAACATACGGTGCAGATGAGCGGCACCGTCAAGATGCGCACGGTGTTCGTCGAACCCGGCACCGAACCCTTGCCCGACACGAGTTGCGTGGTGGAGATCACGCCGCTCATGCGCGAACTGATTCTCGCGGCCATCGACGTGCCGATCGATTACGCGAGCGACTCGCGCGGCGCGCGCCTCATGCGTCTGCTCCTCGACGAGTTGATCGCCCTGCCCGTCCTTCCGCTGTATCTGCCATGGCCGCGCGACACGCGTCTGGCGCACGTGTGCGACCGACTGACGCAGGCACCGTGCGACGACGCGACCATCGACGACTGGGCTCGCGATGCCGGCCTGTCAGCGAAGACATTCCAACGGCGCTTCGCCCGGGAGACCGGCGTGACGTTCGGCCGCTGGCGCCAGCAGGCGCGTCTGCTACAAGCGCTCGAAGCACTGGCGCGCGGCGAGAAGATCGTGAATGTGGCGCTCGATCACGGCTATGCTAGCCAGAGCGCATTTGCCGCCATGTTCAAGCGGCATTTCGGCGTACCGCCATCGGCGTTTTACCGATAATGCAAGCATCCAAAGGAGACGCCCCCATGCACTACTTGCTCACCTACGACCTCGCCGACGACTATCTCGAACGACGCGGGCAATACCGCGACGCCCATCTGGCGCTCGCATGGCAAGCCGCCGATCGCGGCGAGTTGTTGCTTGCCGGTGCGCTGGAGTCGCCCGTCGACACGGCGGCGTTGCTCTTCGAAGGTGATTCGCCTGCGGCGGCAGAGGCGTTTGCGAAAGCCGATCCGTACGTCGCGAATGGTCTGGTGAAGGCGTGGCGCGTGCGGCCGTGGAAAACCGTCGTGGGGAAATCGGCGAGTTCGCCAGTGCGCTGAGCGTGAGAAGCGCCCTCAGCGTGAGGGGGATAGCGACGGACAGATGCGGGGGGACAAACGCGGCGCAGCATGCCGCGCGCCCCTTGGCAGAGGGAGAATTCCGGCGCAGAAAAACAAAACGCGCTTGGCGGTTAAGCCAAGCGCGTTTGTCGACAACCGATTTTACGTCGTGTGTTCGGACATTTCCGAGCATCACGCCGCTGAATCTGGCGTCCCCTAGGGGATTCGAACCCCTGTACTCACCGTGAAAGGGTGATGTCCTAGGCCTCTAGACGAAGGGGACATAAAGTCTTCCGTTTGGTGGAGGTAAGCGGGATCGAACCGCTGACCTCTTGCATGCCATGCAAGCGCTCTCCCAGCTGAGCTATACCCCCGTACGGCGAAGAAACGAGACTATAACGCGGTTTTCGAAAGTTGGGAAGCCCCCGACCGAAAATTTTTCGATGCCCCCGGCCGTCACTGACTGAGTCCACGCGCCTCGATGGGCCACAGCCCTTCGACACGGCCATGCCGCACGGCCACGTACCGATCATAGAGATTGACGGTCGGATCGCAGTGCCCCGGCACTAGCAGAATCGGCTCACCGAGCCACGGTGCGCTGTCTTCGTCGGGCGAGGCCAGTTCGAGCACGCCGTGCTCGTCCGACGCCGTGCGGTAATGCGGCTTGCCCGCCTGCTGCGACGACCAGAAACGCGGCAGCCCCGAATCCGTCGCCACGCTCTTGAGCCCCGCGTCGCACACGATGATGCCCGCGCGCGCCGTGCTCATGACCGTCGACGCGAGAAACAGACCATGACGGAAGCGCCAGTCGTCGCGCCATTCGAGCGAGCCGTAATGCCCGTCGAGAAACACGTACGAACCGGGCTGGATCTCGGTGTAGACACCACTCTCGATATCGAACTCGGCCGTGCCCGTGCCGCCGCCCGTCACGACCGGACAGGCAATGCCGCGTGCTTCGAGAAAACGCACGTAGGCCGATGCGCGATCCGCGGCCAGTCGCGCCGTGTCGCGCCGCGTCTGCCAGCCATCGATGTGCTGCGCGCTGCCGTGATACGCCTGCAACCCGCCAAAGCGCAGCCCTTCGTAATGATCGATGGCGTCGACCAGTTGCCCCACGGCATCGGTCGAATCGACCCCACAACGCCCCTGCCCCACATCGACTTCGGGCAGCACGGCAATTCGCACACCGGCACGCTGCGCCGCCTTGCCGAGCGGCGCCACCTGACGCACGTCGTCCACGCAGACCGACAGCGCCACGCGCGACGCCATCTCCACCGCGAGCGCCACACGCGCTTCGCCCACGAACTCGTTGCTGATGTGAATGCTCTCGATCCCCGCGTTGACGAACGGAATCGCCTCGGTAAGCTTCTGGCAGCAGATGCCGACCGCGCCGGCTGCCATCTGGGCGCGTGCAATCGTGACGGACTTGTGCGCCTTGGCGTGCGGACGCACCGCAACACCGCGCGCCGCAGCGGCGCTCGCCATGCGGGCGATGTTCGCGTCGAAGGCGTCGAGATCGAGCAGCAAGGAAGGCGTTGCGACGTGGGCGAGCGAATCGCCTACACGGGCGACCGGGGGCACCGCCAGACGCCCGGCGGTGGCATTGGCAGACGTCGACGAAACCGTACTGAGTGAATCGGGCATCACAATCCCCTGAAGGGCATTCGCGGAAAAAACGCAGCAATCATGCAGGCAGCGCCCGGGCCAGCACACACGCCACGTGAAGCGCATCGGTATGCGCGCCGTCGTGAATCTGATGCCGGCAACTGGTGCCGTCGGCGACAACGACGGCATTCTCCTTGCGCTGCCGGATCGCGGGCAACAGCGTCAACTCGGACATCGCGCGAGAGGTATCGTAGTGCTCGGCCTCGTAACCGAAACTGCCTGCCATGCCACAGCATGACGACTCGATCGATGATACCTTCAGCCCCGGCACCCAACCAAGCACCGCCGTTACGGGGGAGTAGGCATCGAACGCCTTCTGATGGCAGTGCCCGTGCACGAGCGCTTCGCCCACGCCGTCCGGCAGCGCCTGCCACGCCACATCGAGACGCCCGGCCGCCTTCTCACGAACCAGAAATTCCTCAAAAAGGAACGCATTGTCGGCCACCTTGCGGGCCGCATCGCCAAAGCCGTAGCCCAGCACTTCGTCGCGCAGCGACAGCAGGCAAGACGGCTCCAGCCCCACGATCGGCACGCCGCGTTCGACGAATGGCATTACGGCGTCGAGCAGGCGTCGTGCTTCCGCCTTCGCTTCGTCCACCAGGCCCGCCGCGAGGAACGTGCGCCCGCAGCACAACGGACGCTCGCCCGCGCGCTGGTTCACATGAACGGTATAGCCGGCCGCTTCGAGCACGCGCTTGGCGGCGCGCGCGTTCTCCGGCTCCATGTAGTTGTTGAACGTATCGACGAAGAGCAGCACCTGACGTTGCGCGGCCCCGCCCATCTCCGGCGTCGGCGCCGCCGGGAGCGGCACCTGCTGCGCGAGGAACGACGACTTGAGCGCGGGCACCGAGCGCTCGAGCGCAAGGCCGAGCCAGCGCTTCGCGGCGTTGCTGCCCGGCAGACGCTGCGCCGCGTCCAGCAGAGCGCCCACGCGACTGGCCCACGGCGCATAGCGCGGCAGGTAGGCGATCAGCTTGTCGCGCAGCGATACGCCGTGGCGCTTGGCGCGCGCGTGACGCGCCTCGATCTTGAAGCGCGCCATGTCGATGCCCGTCGGGCAGTCGCGCTTGCAGCCCTTGCACGATACACACAGGTCGAGCGCGGCCTTGACGTCATCGCTCGCGAGCCCTTCGTCGCCCAATTGTCCGGAGACGGCCAGACGCAACGTGTTGGCGCGTCCGCGCGTGACATGCTGTTCGTCGCGGGTCACGCGATAGCTCGGGCACATCGTGCCGGCATCGAACTTGCGGCAGTGCCCGTTGTTGTTGCACATCTCGACGGCCGACGCGAGGCCGTGCGTGGCGTCGGTACCGGTATCGGGCGCGCTCTGCTCGCCGGTCAGCGCGTCGCGCTTCACGTTCCATGCGGTCCAATCGAGCGCAGGCGTGATCGGCCTCGCGGCGTAGCCCGGCGCAAAGCGGAACAGCTCGCGCGTATCCATCTTCGGCGGACGCACCATCTTGTCCGGATTGAAACGGTTCTCCGGATCGAACAGTTGCTTGATCTCACCGAACGCCGCATTGATGCGCGGCCCGTACTGCCACGCCACCCACTCGCCGCGGCACAGCCCGTCGCCGTGCTCGCCCGAGTAAGCGCCCTTGTACTCACGCACGAGCGCCGCCGCCTCTTCGGCGATGGCGCGCATCCTGGCCGCCCCGTCACGACGCATATCCAGAATCGGCCGCACGTGCAGCGTGCCCACGCTCGCATGCGCGTACCAGGTGCCTTCGGTGCCATTGCGATGGAACACTTCGGTCAGACGCCGTGTGTACTCCGCGAGATGCTCCAGAGGCACCGCGCAGTCCTCGATGAACGACACCGGCTTGCCGTCGCCCTTCATGCTCATCATGATGTTCAGGCCCGCCTTGCGCACTTCCCACAGCGCCTTCTGCGGCCCCGCTTCAGGCATCTTCACGACACAGTCGGGCAGTCCGAGATCGCCCATGAGCGTGGCGAGATCGTCGAGTTTGGCGCGCAACGCGTTGGCGTCGTCGCCCGCAAATTCCACGAGCAGAATGGCCTGCGGATCACCCACGAGCGCCTTCTCGATCACGGGACGGAACGCGGCGTTATCCATCGCCAGATCGATCATCGTGCGATCGACCAGTTCCACCGCCACCGGCCCGAGCTTGACGATGTGCTGCGTGAGATCCATCGCCTGATAGAACGTGGGGAAGTTCACCACGCCGAGCGTCTTGTGCACGGGCAGCGGCGCCAGCTTGAGCGTGATCTGGCGGCTGTAAGCCAGCGTGCCCTCGGAGCCGACCAGCAGATGCGACAGGTTGGCCACGCCGTCGTCGGTGTACGCCCGCGGATTGAGGCAGTCGAACAGGTCGAGGTTGTAGCCTGCCACGCGTCGCAACACGCGCGGCACGCGCTCGCGCAGCTCGTCGCGCTCGCGCACGGCAATGTCGTGAATGCTCGCGAGCATGGCCTGCGTGCGGGCGTCGGCGGGCGGCGTGTGCAGCGAGCCGAAGTGCAATTGCGCGCCGTCGGCCAGCACCGCGTCGATGGACAGCACGTTGTGCACCATGTTGCCGTACTCGAGCGAGCGCGAGCCGCACGAGTTGTTGCCCGTCATGCCGCCGAGGGTGCATTGCGCGGCGGTCGACACGTCCACCGGAAACCACAGGCCATGCGGCTTGAGCCACGCGTTCAGGTGATCGAGCACGATGCCCGGCTCGACGGTGACGGTGCGCGCCTGCGCATCGAACGCCACCACGCGGTTGAGCCACTTGCTGTTGTCGATGACGAGCGCCTCGCCGACGGTCTGGCCGCACTGGCTCGTGCCGGCGCCGCGGGCGAGTACCGGCACGTGCTGGTCGCGAGCGATATCGAGTGCTCGAATCAGGTCATCCTGATCGCGCGGCACCACCACGCCGATCGGAAAGATCTGATAAATCGACGCGTCGGTCGCATAGCGGCCGCGGCTCGCGCGATCAAATAGCACGTCGCCGCGCATCTCGCGGCGCAGACGATCCTGCAAAGGCGTGAGCGCCACCCCGGCGCGCTGCATCGGCATGAGATGCACGGGCTGGCTGATGAGCGGGGTATGGGGTGTCTCGCGGGAGTTCGATTGGGGATTCATGACGTTGCTGGCCATAAGCTGACAGGGGCTGACACGGGCCGACAGGCCCGGTGCACAGGCCCGCCGGGCGCTGCAAGGAATCTGGCGAACGTGCAGCGTGCCCGGCAGTTGTTTTGCGGGAGATGCCGGCGATGCCGCCTGAAGTCGCTGGCGCGGAAGCTCCGGTGCCAGCGACTTCGGGCGAACCTTTCAGGCGAACATCACATGCACGTCAGGCCGGCTGGCGTGCGTTACTCGCTGCGGCGGCGTCGCCGGCCATCGAGAACTTGCTCTCGGGCTGCATGCGGAAGGCCAGCACCACACCGACGGCCATCAGAATCATGCTGCCCAGGAACGGCAGTTCCCAGTTGCCCGTGCGGTCGATGAGGTAGCCCGAGATCACCGGCGAGAGAATCGCTGCCAGCGCCGATCCGGTGTTCATCATGCCGCTGGCCGTGCCCGAGTATTCCGGGGCAACATCCATCGGGATCGCCCACATCGGGCCAATCGTCATTTCGGCGAAGAAGAAGCCGAACGCCAGGCATGCCATCGACACGTACAGATGGTGCGTGAACATCATCGGCACGAGCGAGATCAGCGTGAGCAGCATGCACACGGACACCATCCAGCTACGTGCGCGCTTCAGACTGCCCGTGCGCTCGTACAGCTTGTCGGTGACGATGCCGCCCAGCGTGTCGCCGATCACACCCGCGAAGAACACGCTCGACGCAAACAGTGCCGACTTCTTCAGGTCGAGGTCATAGCTGTGCAGGAAGTATTGGGGAATCCACGACAGGAAGAGCCACAGTGTCCAGCCGTAGCAGAAGTACACGACTGTGACCGGGATCATGCGCTTGAACAGCGGCCCCCAAGGCACCGACGGACTCTTCGCCTTCAGGGCGGGCAGCACGGCGAGTTCTTCGGTCGTGATGCGCGGATGGTCTTGCGGACGCTCCGTGAACGTGAAGGCCCACAGCACTACCCACACGAGGCTCACGATACCGCACAGATAGAACGATTCGCGCCAGCCGTGCGTCGCCATGATGAACACCACCACGGCCGGGGCCACGGCGTTGCCGATGCGCGACGCCGCGTGCGTGATGCCCTGAGCGAAACCGCGCTTTTCCTTGGGAATCCAACGCGACATGGCCGACGTTGCCGCCGGGAACGTGGCACCCTCGCCAAGGCCCAGCAACAGACGCGCCAGCAACAACGTGACGAGACCGCCGGCCATGCCGGTGAGAATCGTCGCGACGGCCCACAACGCGCCGCACACGAGCAACGTGCGCTTCGCACCGAAGCGGTCGCTCACCCAGCCGCCGATGATTTGAAAGACAAGATACGGATAAGCAAATGCGGAGAAGACGAGACCGATTTCAGTCTTGCTGAGATTGAATTCCTTGCCGAAGCCGGCCGCAGCCGTACTGACGTTGACACGATCGAGGTAAGTGATGAAATACATGACGCATAGCATCACCAGCACGACCCGTGTCGCTTTGAAAAGCTTCATTGCATGTCTCCTGAAACATCCTGTGAAGCGCACCCGCAGCATGCTGGCAGCGCAAAAGGTGTTGCTGCGTCACGGGCGTCTCTGAGGGAAGCCCTGTTACGCGTGAATGACAATTAAAGCGTTCACTGCCGGGACGCCGAGAACGGTTACGGCTACGGCTATGGCTACGGCGTCCCTCGTCTCCTGATAAGGACGACTAACGGCATGTCATGCGGCGACCTTGAGAGACGGCGTGTCTTTTGCCTGCGCCAGATAGTCCATGGCGGCGACGACACCCGAACCGGCAAGCTTCACGCCCGAAATCTGGAGCCCCATTTCGCAACCTGCAAGCGTTGCCATGAGCGTGAGGTCGTTGCAGTCGCCCAGATGACCGATGCGGAACATCGTGCCGCGAATCTTGCCCAGCGCCTGCCCGAGCGACATATCGAAGCGTTCGTAGATGCGCTTGCGCACTTCGTCGGCATCCACGCCCTGCGGCATGACCACACCGGTGAGCACCGGGCTGTACACCGCCGGGTCCTGACACTGAATCTCCAGACCCCAGGCACGCACGGCGCGACGTGTGGCTTCCGCCAGACGCTGGTGGCGCGCGAAAACGTTGTCCAGCCCCTCTTCGAGAATCATGTCGAGCGCTTCGGACAGGCCGTACAGCAGGTTCGTGTTCGGCGTGTACGGCCAGTAGCCGTTCTTGTTCGCTTCGATGATTTCCTGCCAGCCCCAGAAGGCGCGCGGCAACCTGGCGTTGCGGCCCGCTTCGAGCGCCTTGGGCGAGACGGCATTGAAGCTGATCCCCGGTGGCAGCATCAGGCCCTTTTGCGAGCCCGAGACGGTGACGTCCACGCCCCATTCGTCGTGACGGTAGTCGGCCGAGCCGAGGCCCGAGATCGTGTCGACGAGCAGCAACGCGGGATGCCCGGCGGCGTCGATGGCGCGACGCACGGCCGCGATATCCGAGGTCACGCCGGTCGAGGTTTCGTTGTGCACCACGCACACGGCCTTGATGTCGTGCGCGGTGTCGGCGCGCAAGCGCGCTTCGATCATGTCGGGCTGCACACCACGGCGCCAGCCGTCGGTCCCCGGCAGACCGATGAACTCGGGCTTGAGGCCCAGGTTCTCGGCCATCTTCTTCCACAGCGTGGAGAAGTGCCCCGTCTCGAACATGAGCACGTGGTCGCCGGGCGAGAGCGTGTTCGTCAGCGCCGCTTCCCATGCGCCGGTGCCCGACGCCGGGTAAATCACCACCGGTTGTTCCGTCTTGAAAATCTTCTTGATGTCGGCGAGCACCTTGCGACCGAGCGCGCCGAATTCCGGACCACGGTGATCGATCGTCGGGTAGCTCATGGCGCGCAGAATGCGATCGGGCACCGGGCTGGGCCCCGGGATCTGAAGGAAATGGCGACCCGAGGGATGGAAATCGAGCTTCAGCATGAACGTCTCTCTCCTCTTGAAAAATTCACTTTTGAATTTTGCATTCAAAATACTTTAGCAGAGCGGAAGACTTTCGCAATAGATGAGAAGCGCTTTTAATACAGTCGTTTACCCTAGAGATACGGGTGCCGGATGCGGTACGTTACAATCGCGACCATGAAGGCTTGATGATTTTGAATGCAAAAAATGGAAAACACGTCGACGATTGCGGCCCCAGAGATCCCGCGTGTGGAGCGCCTGCGTTTGCACGACACCGTTGTCGAGCATCTGCGCAAGCTCATCATCGAGGGGGTGCTCTCTCCCGGGGTCAAGCTCAACGAGCGCGAGCTGTGCGAGACCCTCGGCATCTCGCGCACGCCGCTGCGTGAAGCCTTCAAGGTGCTCGCTGCCGAGGGACTGATCGAGATTGCGCCGAATCGCGGGGCGAGCGTGGCGCGCATGACGGAGAAGGAAATCCGGGAGATGTTCGAGCTGATGAGTGCGCTCGAAGCGTTTTCAGGCGAGTTGGCCGCCGAACGGATGACCCCCGTCGAACTGGCCGAAATCAAAGCGCTGCATTACGCAATGCTCGCGTGCCGCGCGCAGCACGATCTGCCGGGCTATTACGCCCGCAATCAGGCCATTCACGATCGCATCAATGAAGCGGCGCGCAACGGGGCGTTGCGCCAGACCTATGTGTCGATCAACCGCCGCCTCATGGCACTGCGCTTTCGCTCGAACTTCCATTCCGACAAGTGGGATCGCGCCATTGCCGAGCATGAGCAGATGATCGACGCGCTGGAAAAGCAAGACGGCAAACGCCTCGGCGAGATTCTGCGCAAGCACCTGCTGGCCAAGCGCGACGCCGTGCTGCAAATTCATGCCGAACCCGCAAGCGACGCGCCGAACAACTGACACTGTCCTGCCAATGCAAAAAGGCGTGGGGCCATATCCACTGGAAATGGCCCCACGCCTTTTTCATTCGTGCTGCGATACCGCTGCGGCGGGATTTCGCGGACCCGCCTGCCGCTCACGCGCGTTGCTGAATCACCGGAATCAGAGACGGCGCTCGGCCGCTTCGAGCGCACGGCGAGCAAGCACGGCGGGCGATTCGAGCACTTCTCCCGCCAGACGCGCGACGAGTGCGGCGACGTTACGGCCGTACTGCTTGCCGGCGATCACGTCTGCCGGATCGAGGGCATAGGCGGCGTCGACTTCCACGCCCGGCGTCGTCACGGCCGGAAAATCCATCGGATGACGCTGGCTCGCAGACACCCCCGGCGGCACGTCGGACGCTTCGACATCGGCCCATATCATGCCCTGCTGCACAGCCAGTGCCGCGAAGTAGTCGAGGGTGTTGCGCTTGTCGTCGGCCGAGCGGCAACTGAACGAAAATCCGCCCGCCACCTTGTTGCGCCAACTGCGCGCTCGCCACATGCCGGTGGTGGCATCGGCAAACGCCTTGAACGGCGCGGCGATACCGCCCTGGAAGGCGGGCGCACCGAAGATGATGGCGTCGGCAGCGGCCAGACGCGTGAGCATGGCTTCGTCGTGCCATTGCCCGTCGATGAGCTGGTGCGGCTCGATGCTGAGTAATTGTGCGTGTGCGCCGGCGTCGTTCACGCCTTGCGCGACGGAATGGGCAATCATGGCGGTTGCGCCGCCTTGTGAGTAGTACACGATTGCGATATTGGACATGGCGTAATGCTTCCCGAATGGATGTCCGCCCCATGGCACCGCCGGGATCGCGCTTCCCTACGCTTCCTCTGGCTTGTCTGGACATCAGTCAAGGCCAGATAATGCCAGTGATAACCCTTAGGGAATAGCCCGCATAATTGAACATGACTGTTCCGCCAAAGATAACAATCGCATGGCGGCACCACGCTGTCGGTGGGCCGGCACCCGCCTGACGGGATCATGACGCCACGCTGAGCGCGTGGCCACGCCCTAGCGGCGCGCGGTCGCGCCGAGCCGCACGGACAGTTGATCGGCCAACTCGCGCATCTGGCGTCCGATGCGCTGACCGGTCTCCGAATCAATTTCGTTTGTCAGGAAACTGACGGCAAGCCCCGCCACGGCGCGCTCGCCGCTGGCATCGAACACCGGCGCGCCGAAGCAGATCATGCCTTCGCGCATCTGCCCGTTGTCGATCGAATAGCCATCGCGACGCACCTGCGCCATTTCCTCAGCCAACGCCGCATAGCTGGCGACGCTCGCCCGCGTGAGCGGCGCGGGCCACATATCGCTCAGCAGATCGGCGGCCTCGCCCGGCGGCAGCGTCGAGAGCATGGCCTTGCCGGTCGCCGTGTAGGGCGCGGGCAGACGCATGCCGATGCGGAAGGTCACGCCCAGCGGCCGGTTGCCGTTGTGGCAGGCCAGATAGATCACGTCCGCGCCGTCGAGCACCGACAACGTCACCGTCTCCTGCGCAAACGCGCGCGACGCCTCCCAGACCGCCCGGAACTCCTCGGTAATGTTGGTCTGCGACAGAAAGGCGTTCGCCCATCCCATCACGTACGAGCCCATCGTCATGCCCCCATTGGCATGACGTTTCACCAGCCGCAACTTGACAAGCGTGTCGCACAAACCGTGCAACGTGCTCTTGGGCACGCCCGTCTCGCGCGCCAGATCGGCCAGCGCCACCGGCTCTGACGACGCCGCAATCACATCGAGGATGTGCACAGCGCGCACCACGGCAGGCGCCGTGGTCTTGAGCGGTTCGGCGGCAAGCGCGTCGGGAGAGGCGTTGGCGGGTACGTCGAGTTTGCGCTTGGGCATGAATCGGGAGTCGGCTCTGAAATCGTGAGGATGAGGATCGATCGGGTGGCGGGCCACGCCGCGAGCATGGTACGGGCAAGTCATTCTCATTCCGCCCTAGGAAAACCCCTTAGTTGCACCCGAAACGTTCAATACGTAGAATCATATTCAATACATAGAATACCGTTCAATAGATAGAACGGCAAGCGACAAGCCGAGACACTGCCGCACGCCGTTTCGCCAACAGGAAAAGCCGGTCAGCCCGGCCCACTGCCATGCAACTCAAAGACACCACCCTCTTCAAGACACTCGCCTGGGTCGACGGTCAATGGATCGCGGCCGATAGCGGCAAGACGTTCGACGTGACCGACCCCGCCACGGGCGAGGTGCTCGCCAAGGTGCCGGAACTCGGCGAGGCAGAAACCACGCGCGCCGTGGCCGCCGCCGAGGCCGCCCAAAAGCCGTGGGCCGCCCGTACCGGCAAGGAGCGCGCCGCTGTCTTGCGCCGCTGGTTCGATCTGATGATCGCCAACACCGACGATCTGGCGTATCTGATGACGCGAGAGCAAGGCAAGCCGCTGGCCGAGTCGCGCGGCGAGATCGCCTATGCCGCGAGCTTCATCGAATGGTTTGCGGAAGAAGCCAAGCGTGTGGATGGCGACGTGCTCGCCACGCCCGCCTCGGACAAGCGCCTCGTCACGCTCAAGCAGCCGGTGGGCGTGTGTGCGGCCATCACGCCGTGGAATTTCCCGGCAGCCATGATTACGCGCAAGGTCGCCCCGGCGCTGGCTGCCGGTTGCGCCATCGTGGTCAAACCGTCCGAACTCACCCCGCTCTCCGCGTTCGCGCTGGCCGAGCTGGCACACCGCGCCGGTATTCCGGGCGGCGTGTTCCAGGTCGTGACGGGTGACGCGCGCGCCGTGGGTGGCGTGCTCACCTCGCACCCGAGCGTGCGCAAGTTGTCGTTCACGGGCTCGACCGGCGTGGGCCGTCTGCTCATGGCGCAATGCGCGCCGACGGTCAAGCGCATGTCGCTGGAGCTGGGCGGCAACGCCCCGTTCATCGTGTTCGACGATGCCGACCTCGACGCCGCAGTGGAAGGCGCCATCGCGGCCAAGTACCGCAACGGCGGCCAGACGTGCGTATGCGCTAACCGCTTCTATATCCAGGACGGCGTCTACGACGCGTTCGCTGACAAATTTGCGAAGCGCGTGGCCGAGATGAAGGTCGGCAACGGTCTGGAAGACGGCGTGGTGATCGGCCCGCTGATCGAAGGCAAGGCCGTGGAGAAGGTCGTCACGCTGGTCGAAGACGCCAAGTCGCGCGGCGGCCGCGTGCTCGTGGGCGGTGAAGCCCATGCGCTGGGCGGCACGTACTACGCACCGACCGTGATTGCCGATGCGACGTCGCAAATGCGCGTGGCACGCGAAGAAATCTTCGGCCCGGTGGCGCCGCTCTTTCGCTTCACACACGACGCCGACGCCATTGCACTGGCGAACGACACCGAATTCGGTCTCGCGGCCTATCTGTACACGCGAGACATCTCGCGCGCATGGCGCACGGCCGAAGCGCTCGAGTACGGCATGGTCGGGCTGAACACCGGCCTGATCTCGAACGAAGTCGCGCCGTTCGGCGGCATCAAGCAATCCGGCGTGGGCCGCGAAGGCTCGCACTACGGCATCGAGGAATACCTCGAACTGAAGTACCTGTGCCTGCAAGTGTGACGCACGGGCCAGGGTAACTGACCCTGCTGGACCCTGGTCCCGCTGTCGCACCGAAGCACAGGAGCATCAGAACTCCGCTAATTCATAAATCGACACCCAAGTCGCAACACCACCAAAGGAAACCAGTATGAAGCGCGTTATCCAGCGCGGCATGAAGCCGCTCGCTCTCGCACTTGCGGCCGGCGCCGCCATCGCCTCGGTTGCCACGTCGGCCCAAGCGGATGGAAAGCCGATCAAGATCGGTATCGTGACGTTCATGTCGGGCGCCGCCGCCGGCCCCTTCGGCGTGCCCGCCAAGAACGCCGCGGAAGTCACCGCAGCCGAACTCAACGCCGGCAAGGTGCCCGCCCCGTACGCCACGAAGGGCTTCGGCGGTGCGCCGATCGAGCTCGTCTACATCGACGAAGCCGGCAGCACCAGCAAGCAAGTGAGCGAATACCGCAACCTGCTCAATCAGGGCGTGGACTACGTGGTGGGCTACACGTCCTCGGGTAACTGCCTGGCCATCGCGCCGGTCGCCGAAGAGATGAAGAAGGTCACGCTGTTCTTCGATTGCGGCACGCCGCGCGTGTTCGAAGACGCCAGCTTCAAGTACGTCTTCCGCCCGGTCGCGACCGCCACGATGGACAACGTGGGCGCCGCGCGCTACGTCGCCGAGCGCAAGCCGGATCTGCAAACGTACGCCGGTATCAACCAGAACTACGCCTGGGGTCAGGACGCCTGGGCCGACTTCGAAGGCACGCTCAAGGCGCTCAAGCCGAACGCCAAGTCGGTCAGCTCGCAAATGCCGCAGTTGGGCGCAGGCCAGTACAACGCGGGTATTTCGAGCCTGCTCGCTGCGCACCCTGACGTGCTGCACTCGAGCTTCTGGGGCGGCGATCTGGAAGGACTCGTGGTGCAGGCCGGTCCGCGCGATCTGTTCAAGAAGTCGCTCACGGTGCTCACCGCCGGCGAGACGGCCACGCACGGCAAGACGCGTCTGCCGGACGGCGTGATCATCGGCGCACGCGGCATGTACGGCATGTTCGCGCCGGACAACGCCCTGAACCGTTGGCTGCGCACCGCTTACAGCGCGAAGTTCAACGATACGCCGAGCTACCCGTCGTACAAGATGAACCAGAGCATTCTCGCGCTCAAGGCCGCCTATGAGAAGGCGCAGGCGGCCAACGGCGGCAAGCAGCCCACGCCCGAGCAGGTCATCGCCTCATTCGAGCACCTCGCGTTCGACGCACCGGCAGGCAAGATCGGTCTGACGCTGGGCAAGGGGCACCAGGCGGCACAAGGCACGGCGTTCGGCATTGTGAAGAACGTGAACGGCAAGGTCACCGTGACCGACGTGAAGCAGTACTCGATCGCGGAAGTCACCCCGCCCGAAGGCGTGAAGTCGTCCGATTGGATCAAGGGCGGCCTGAAGCACTAAGGCGTCTCGTTCAGGAAGACCTCCGGGTCTTCCACGCAACATCGTTGTCACGACCTCGAGTCGTACCCGCAAGGCGGGCGTGGCGGTCTGTGTGCCGCGCGCCGCTTTGCGTTCCAAGGAGAATGCGAGATGTCGCAGATCTACGCCGTCCTGGTGGACGGGGTGATGTACGCCGCGTGGCTGTTCCTGGTTGCCCTGGGACTGACCCTCGTCTACGGCGTGCTCAAAATCTTGAACATGGCACACGGCAGCTTGTACGCGTTGGGCGCGTACGCTGGCGTGACGTTGATCGGCCCGTGGGTTGCCCGGGGCGGCAACCTTTACGTGAGCTATCTGTTGCTCGTGCTGGCGGCCATCGTCGCGGGCGGAGCCATCGGCTTCATCATGGAGCGCGGGGTGCTCAAGCGTTTCTACGGGCAAGACCCCGTGGTGCTGCTGCTGGTCACTTATGCGCTCTTCCTCATCATGGAAGACGCCATCAAGCTGGTGTGGGGTGTCGATCCGTACACGGTATCGGAGCCGTACAGCTTCCTCGGCAATTTCGATCTGGGCGATCTTTCGTACCCGAACTACAACTTCCTGATCGTGGGTGTGGCGCTCGTGGCCGGTATCGGTCTCACGTCGTTCCTGAAATTCACGCGCAGTGGCCGTTTGCTGCGCGCGGTGATTCACGATCGTGAAGTCAGCCAGGCGATGGGCATTCGCGTGAGCCGTTACTTCGTGGTGACGTTCATGGCCGGTGCCGTGCTCGCCGCGATCGGCGGCGCGCTGACGGCGCCGACGGTATCGGTCGCGCCGGGCATGGGTGTCGAGATCGTGGTGCTCACGTTTGCGGTGGTGGTGATCGGCGGGCTCGGCTCGCTGCCCGGCGCGGCATTCGGCGCCTTGCTCGTGGGTCTGGTGCGCGCAAGTGCCGTGCACTACTGGCCGCAAGGCGAGTTGTTCTCGATTTACATCGTCATGGCGCTGGTGCTGGCTGTGCGTCCGAAAGGCATCTTCGCTCCGATGGAGGCTCGCAAGATATGAGTTCCGCAATCTGTTCTCACCTGCGCGCGCCCGGCACGTGGCTCGCGGTAATCGGCTTCGTCGTCATCGGTGCGGCGGGTCTGGCGCTGCCGCAGTGGCAGTTTCTGGTATCGGTGGCGCTGTCGAAAGGCATCGTCGCATTGGGTCTGGCGTTGCTGTTGCGCACGGGGCTAGCCTCGTTCGGGCAGGCGCTGTTCTTCGCGGTCGGCGCGTACTGCGTGGGCCTCGGCATGAATTACTACGGGCTGACGGAGCTGTTCGCGCTGCTGGCGACTTCGATGATCGTCTCGGCCGTGCTTGCGCTGGTGCTCGGCTTCCTGCTGGCACGTTATCGCGATATTTTCTTCGCGATGCTCACGCTGGCGCTGTCAATGATCTGCTACGGCCTGTTGCTCAATAACGTGGAACTCGGCGGCAGCGACGGCTTCAACGTGAACGCCCCGACGCTCGGCAGCAGCGCCCAGCCATGGCAGCTCACGGGCACGAATCTGTTCGCCGTCGGGTTCATCGCCTCGATTGTCTGTGTGATGGCAGTCGCGCTGTACATGCGCTCGACGCCGGGCCGTCTTGGCCCTGCGATCAAGGACAACGAGATCCGTGTGGAGTATCTGGGCACGTCGGCGCGCGCGAACATTCACCTGACCTATGTGATCGCTGGCGCTCTTGCCGGTCTGGGTGGCGCGTTGCAGGCGTTCAACATCGGCCACATCGATCCGGACATGGCGTTCTGGACGACCTCGGGCGAGTTCGTCTTCATCGCCGTGCTCTCGGGTACGCGCTTCGCCTTCTCGCCGTTCATCGGTGCGCTGTTGCTGGAAGTGGCGCGCGCGATGGCCTATCGCTACGCACCGAACACGTGGCAGATCGTGATGGGCGCCATCATGCTGGCGATCATTGCGTTCCTGCCGGGCGGGCTGACGAGTCTGGGTCTGGTGCGTCGCGAGCCGGCAGGGGGGCATCCCGTCACGCGGACGACGGCGACCGCCTCTGGCGACGCGGCATGAGGGGACACGAGATGGCATCGAAACACATCATTGAGGCCACGGGCCTGCACAAGACCTTCGGCAGCGTTACGCCGGCGAAGGACATCACGGTCAACATCGACGCGCAGAGCGTGGTGGGGTTGATCGGCACGAACGGTGCGGGCAAGACCACGTTCGTGAACATGCTCACGGGCTACATCAAGCCGGATCGCGGCGAGATCGTATTCCGCGGCAAGCGCATCACCGGGCTCGCACCGCGCAAGGTTACGCGTCTGGGCATTGCACGTTCGTTCCAGATTCCGCAGCTCTTCGGTTCGCAGACGGCGCGCGAAAACATCGAGATTGCGCTGGCGATTTCGGGGTTGTCTGCCGAGTTGGCGAACGAGAGTCTGGCGCGTCTGGGCGTGCTGGAGTTCGCGGACATGATTTCGGGCACGCTGCCCGAGGGCGTGCGCAAGCTGCTGGATATTTCGCTCGCGATGGTCTGCAAGCCCGAAGTTCTGCTGCTCGACGAGCCGACTTCCGGGGTCGCGGCGGAAGAGAAGTTCGACGTGATGAATCGCGTGCTGGATGCGGCACGCGCGCTGGGCATTACGGTGCTCTTCGTGGAGCACGATATGGAAATCGTGCGCCGCTACAGCGACCGGGTGCTGGCGTTTTGCGACGGCCGCATTCTGGCGGACGGCACGCCCGACGTGGTGCTGGCCGACGCGCAGGTGCGCGAGTTGATCATTGGCGAGACGGTGTCCGCAGCGCCGCGCACCGGGAACGTGGCAGGCGAGGTGGCCCATGCTTGAAGTCGGAAATCTGAATGTGCGCTTCGGCGCGACGGACATTCTGCGTGGGGTGCAGTTCTCGGTACCCAAGGGCGCGATTGTCGGTCTGATCGGGCGCAACGGCGCGGGAAAGACGACAACGCTGCGCGCGATCATGGGGTTGGTCAAGACCCACGGCGGCACGCTGACGTTCGACGGCGTGGATCTGGTGAAGGCGCCGCCGCATGAGCGCACGTCGCTGGGTATTGGCTACGCGCCGGAAGACCGCCGTCTGATTCCGGATATGACGGTGGAAGAAAACCTGTGTGTGCCCGCCTGGGCGCTGAAGGCGAAAGACGTGCAGGAACGTCTGGACAAGGTCTACCGCATCATTCCCGAGGCTCGCGAGTGGGCCCCGCGCCGCGCCTTGCAATTGTCGGGAGGCCAGCAGAAACTGGTGGCCGTCGGACGCGCACTGATGACCAGCTCGCGTCTGCTGATGCTCGACGAACCGTTCGAGGGCGTGGCCCCGGCACTCTCGAAGCGCATTGCCGACGTGATCGGCCAAATGCGCGGCGCCGGTCTCGCGGTGATTCTGTCGGGTGCGGATCTGCAACACGCAGGCGCGGTGCTCGACACGGTCTACCGAATCGATCGCGGCCAGATGGTCGCGTAAGTCTGAGAAGGTTTTAAGAGGAAGACGATGATGAACGCTTTTCGTTTCCAGACGGTTCCCACCGTCGTCGTGGAATTTGGTGCGGCGCGGCGTCTTGGTGCGCTGTTGCGTGAGCAGTATCCGACGGGCCAACGTCTGTGTGTCGTCACGGACGGCTTTTTGCACAAGAGTGGGTTGCTGGCCCCGGCGCTGGCAGACCTCGCCAAGCATGATTGGCAGGTTTCGGTGATCGACGACGTGATCGCCGATCCGCCCGAGCATGTGGTGCTGGAAGCCGCCGAACGCGCTCGCGCTTCGAATGCGGAGATCGTGCTGGGCTTGGGCGGCGGCTCGTCGATGGACGTGGCCAAGCTGCTCGCCGTGCTGCTGCCCGGCACGCAGTCGATCAAGGAGATGTACGGCATCAAGAAGGTGACGGGCACGCGCCTGCCGCTGGTGCAAATGCCGACGACCGCCGGCACGGGCTCGGAAGTGACGGCCGTGTCGATCGTGACGACCGGCGAGACGACGAAGATGGGTGTCGTCGCGCCGCAGCTTTACGCGGATCTCGCGATTCTCGACGCGGAACTCACGCTCGGTCTGCCGCGCGCCGCGACCGCCGCAACGGGGATCGACGCGATGGTGCACGCCATCGAAGCCTATACGTCGGCGCATCTGAAGAACCCGATTTCGGACACGCTCGCCGTGAAGGCCCTCGAATTGCTCTCGCGCAATCTGCTGCCCGCCTGCCATGACGGCAATAATCGCGAAGCGCGTGAGGCCATGCTGGTCGGCGCCATGTTCGCCGGACAAGCGTTCGCGAACTCGCCCGTCGCAGCCGTCCACGCCCTCGCCTACCCGATCGGCGGCATCTTCCACGTCGCTCACGGCCTCTCGAACGCCCTCGTGCTCTCGCACGTCATGCGCTTCAATGCCCCCGCCGCCAGCAAGCTTTACGCCGAGCTGGCCGATGTGATTCTGCCCGCCAAAATTTCCGGCAGCGATGAGGCGAAGACGGATGCGCTCATTCAACATATCGAGCAGTTGATCGTCGATACCGCGATTCCGCGTACGCTGCGCGAAGTCGGCGTCAAGCAAGACGACATCGCCCGGATGGCCAGCGATGCCATGCTCCAGACGCGTCTTCTGGTGAATAACCCGCGTGAAGTCACCGAGGCAGACGCTTTCGCGATCTATAGCGCTGCGTTCTGAACCGCCGGGCGGATCGCCCTTCGGCGTCTCTGAGCGGTTTTTTTCATCCGGTCAGAGACGTTTTGAACACCGTATCCTGCTTCACGCCCCAGCAGCACCTCTACGGCGGACCGGGGCCCCTTTCCGCCTCTCAGACATAAACCCAACTCGATTCGGAAAGGGGCCCCGATCCGCCTCTTCCCCATCCTTCTCCGATCCTTGCCCGCTCTAGCGCAGTCGCGGCAGCGCCGATGCCAACGTGGCAACGACTGTCTCAGCCAGTTCGCCCGGATCGACCGCACTCACGTCGGAATCCGTCTGCAACGGCGTCGATTGGCACTGCGGCGTCAGCCGCAAATAGGGCGGTTCCGCTTTGGCGAAGAGCGTCACGCTCGGCGTGGGCGTGGTGTGCGCCACATGCATCAAGCCACCATCGGCCCCCACGAACAGCGCCGCGTTTGCAATCACGCGCTTCGCGTCGCGCAACGTCAACTGGCCAACGAACGACGTCAATTGCAGATGCACGAACGTGGACGTCATCAGCGCCTTCGCCGCCTCAGCACCATTGCCCGATCCCAGCAAGACGATGCCGGCCGGCATCCCCGGCTGATAGGCAATGTCATAGGCCTGCAAGAACTCGCGCCAGTGCGCATAGGTGCGGCGCGGCTCGACACCGCCCATCGCGAGCACGAGGAATGGCCCCGGCGGCAATTGCTGCGCGACCGCCTCCGGCAACTCGGACTCCGCACGCAGGTATGGCTTGGCGCGCGCGAACAGTTCGTCAGGCGCCAACCCGAGCGAGAAGACGTCGTTGACGGCAGCCAGACTGAACTGCGTCTGGTTACGGTCCGGGCCGTGAAAGAATCGGAACAGGCACGCAAACGGCAGCGACGGGAAGTGCTTTCGCTTCCAACGCAGCGTCGGATAGTTGAATTCCTGCAACACGACAACGTCGTAATCGCCCGGATTCACACTCGCAGGATCGTCGTAGACGTGACGGAAGATATCGTCACCCTCGAACACCGCCTTCAGCCCCGGCGTGGTGAGCAGATCGAGAGGACCTTCGCGCCCGCGCAACAGCGCCCGGCCCGACATGTCCATGACGGCGTCTCCAACGGACGCCTTGCCGCCGTAAATCCACAGCACGCGCGCGTTCGGCGCCACGTGACGCACTTCCCGATTCGACTGCCCGCTCATGGCGAGACGCAGTCGACGGTGCAGGTATTTTTTGGCCACGGTGAGCGACGACGTCCGTTGCATGAAGACGTCGGGCTCGTGGTACACCCACGCGTAGGGAATACGGGTGCTCGGCTCAGTGAGAGCGCCCAGTCGGCGGGCAATGAAGCGCTGCAATGGCATGGTCGAATCGAAAGCGGGTCGGCCGCCGCCCCGGCCCGCACGGCTGTGAAATGCGTTCACACCGGCAGGTCAGGCGACGGCGCCAGAAGTTCGGGAGTATGCCACGTCTGCCCGCCCGCACGGCAGCGCCAGCGCTTCCTGCGCCGACCCGCCCGCGCCCGAGACGTCTCTCAAGAACAACGCTTCATACCACCTGGAAATGGTGTGTGCCGTCGCGATGCAATTGATCGACAAGCCCAAACTCCCAATCGAGATAGGCCTGCATCGCCTGCGCGGCGTTGTCGGTGCCCTCGTACGGGCGCCGATACCGATCGTCGCGCGCACTGGCCAGACGCGTCTCTCCCGACTCGAGCGGCAACCCGGCATTGATCCACGCCTGCGTGCCGCCATCCACCACCACGATCTCGGCATCGGTCAAACGTCGCAGATCCGCCGCCGCAAAGCGGGCGAGCAAGCTCGAACCGCAGGTCAGCACATATCGCTGTGCCGGGCCGATCTTGCGCAATGCGTCGGCCAGCCGCGCGCGAATGACGAACCACGCGCCCGGAATGTGCCGTTTGACGTAGTTCACGCCCGAGGTGAAGTCGAGCACGGCAATCTGTCCCGGCGCCGCTTCGTCGAGCCACTTCGCCAGCAACGCCGGCGAGACGGTTCCGACGTCAGGCGCACTCGGCGTGTGCAACGGCCACCCACCTTGCGCACTGCGTGCCTCGGCACCGTGCGGCTCGACCACGTACACCGTCCAGCCCATCTGCGCCAACCACGAACCGGTCATGTCGGCCCGCACGCCATCGTCGTCCGCCAGCACGATCCATGCGCCGCGCACCGGCGCATGATGATCGGTCTCCTGCACGAGCTGTCCGCCCGGTGCGCTGGCAAAATCAGGCAAATGCCCCGCTGCATATTCCTCCGGCGTACGCACGTCGAAGCGATAGACGGTGCGCCCCGGTACGCTCAGTGACGGCACATCGTGCAGCGCAATACGACGCACACCCGCACGATCCGCCACGGCTTTCGCGCCCTCACGCGCCACCGCCAGCGTCGCCTCGCGCACGCTCGCCGGATGACGGCGGTCTGCCCCTTGCTCCAGTGTCTGACCGGCCAGCGTCCAGCCGATCGTGCCGTTGCGCAGGGCCGCTACCGGATTGGGCAAGCCCGCGTTGACCAGCGATTGGGTACCGATGATGCTTCGCGTGCGCCCCGCGCAGTTGACGATCACGCGCGTGGCCGGGTCCGGCGCGAGTTCGCGAACGCGCAGCACCAGTTCGGCACCGGGCACGCTCGTCGAGCCGGGGATGTTCATGGTCTGGTATTCGTCGAAGCGGCGCGCGTCGACAACGACCACATCGGCGTTGGCATCGAGCAGTGCCTTCACTTCCTGCGCAGAGAGCGAGGGCGTATGACGCAGTCCTTCCACCCACTCGCCAAACGCCTTGCTCGGCACGTTCACGTCACGGAACACTTCGCCGCCGGCCGCAATCCACCCCTCAAGGCCGCCCGCCAGCAGATGGACGTGCGTATAGCCGAGCTTGCGCAGCACGCTGGCCGCGCGCGGCGCGAGGTCCTCGCCGTTGTGCTCGCCATACACGACGATGCGCGTGTCGCGTCGCGGAATGCGCGCCCACGCGTCGATCTCCACACGCGAGAGCGGCAGATTCGCGGCCCACAGCGGATGCGCCTGCGCGAACGGATCTTCTTCGCGCACGTCGAGCAGCGTGATCTCCTCGCGAGCCAGCAACGCGGCACGCACGTCGGCATAGGTCAGTTCGGGGAAGGGGGAGTCAACGGCGGCGAGGGCCGGATCAGCCGTCTGCGACGGCGCGTCGGTCGAGTAAGCGGACACAGTAGTTCCTTGAATTCGTCAAACGTGGCTTCGGTATCGCGTGCCGGCATGGCGAGCTTGCGCGCCAGCACAAGCAGACGCTCGCCGCATGCCGCACGGCGTGGTGCGCTGCGGCATACGCAGCGCGATGGGTGATTCATCAGGTGTGTCAGGTCTTTCAGGTATTCGGGGCGCGTTGTACCGCTCTGCCCCACGGATTCGGCAACTGCGCATTGGCATACCCCGACACGAACCCCTTGCGCTCGCCCGCTTCGGTGAACACGCTGCGATGCACCGCACCAATGTCCGCGCCATACACGTGAATGCTCACCGACACCCGGTCGGCGTAGGCGTTGGTCACGCGATGAATGTCCCCAAGCCGCGGCGAGAGCACCTCCACGTCGCCCGGCGACAGACGCACCGGCTCGCCCGCGATCACCGGCACCCCCTGCGCGTCGAGCACGTAAGGCTGCGAATCCTCCGCCCCGCGCAGCATGCCGATCAGGCCCCACACGGTGTGATCGTGGATCGGCGTGCGCTGGCCCGGCCCCCACACGAAACTCACGATGGAAAAGCGCTGCGCCGAATCGCAATGCAACAGGTACTGCTGGTAGTGATCGGGATGGGGCGCTGCGAACGCGTCGGGCAGCCAATCGTCACGCGCCACGAGTTGGGCGAGCAGCCCAGCCCCTTCGTCGAGCAGCGTCGTCTCGTGCGGACGGCGATCCAGCAGCCGCGAGAACGCCGCAACAAAGTTGCGCAACGGGTCGAGCGCCGCGTAATCCTGTTGGGCCTGCTCGGCCTTCTTGGCCTGTTCTGCGTGTTCGGGCAAATCGCTGGAAAGGGCGTTGCCATCCAAAACTGCGGTCATACGGATTCCCGGAAAGCAGCGAGCGCACGCCGACCGGCTGCGCCCAGAATGGAGTCGTTTTGCGGCGTGTGGATGCGGCTGCACAACACGTCGCGATGGTAACGCTCCAGCGGATTGTTACGCGAAAGCCCATGATTGCCCGAGACCTGCAACGCGAGTTCGAGAACCCGAATGGCATTGCCCGTTACCGTGAACTTTAGCGCACCACTGGCAATGTCGTCATCCGGCGCGCCCGCGTCCGCCGATTCGGCCGCCGCATCGAGCAGCCGCTGGTTGACGTGCAGCAGCGTCGCAATTTCGCCGACCGTCTCCTGAATACGCGGCACGCTCGCGAGCGGCGCGCCCAGGTTGCCCGGCACACGTGTGTTCAGGAACGTCACGAGCCAATCGACGCCGGCTCGCGCCACCGCGTCATACAACGTGCCGAGCAGCACGCTCATCCACGCCTGCTGTTCAATGTGCGCGTCGTTGTCGCGCTGACCGATGCCCGCCGGCGCCCACTCGTGCGGCAGGCGAATATCGACGGCATTGCCGAACGGCAGATCGACATCCTCGAGAATGACCTCGTGACTGCCCGACGCGCGCAACCCAAGGTGATCCCAGTTCTGAATGACGCGAATACCCGGTCGATCGGGCGACGCCTGCGAACCGTCAGGACGCGGCACCAGAAACACGCCGATGCGCGGCTCCGGTTCATCCGTTCGTGCCCAGACCGACAACCAGCGCAACGCCGGAATGCCGGTGCAATAGAGCTTGCGGCCCGACAGCCGCCAGCCGGATTCGGTACGTCGGGCAACGGTCGATGGCAACCCGCCCCGGGCAGGCGTGCCCAGATCGGGCTCCACGCGCAGCGCGTTAATCAACGCGCCATCGCGCACCGCGCTCTCGAAGACCGCAAGCCGCTGCGCTTCGGGCCAGTGTGTGCTCGTACGAACCAGTGAGCGATGCTGGAGATAAGTCATCGTGAGCACCAGCGCGGTCGCCGATTCGCCCGCCGCAATGGCGCCGATGATGCGCCGCGCCGTCACCAGCCCGCCACCGCCGCCGCCCTGGGCGCGCGGCACCACTTCGGCAATCAGCCCGTGACGATGCAATAGCGCGAAGTTCTCGAACGGGAAACGGGCATCGCGATCGAGCGACGTCGCCGTCTCGGCGAGCGTGCGCGTGATGGCAGGCAGCAAGGCGTCGAGTTGCGCGAGACGTGCCGGGCCATCGGCGCGCGGCAAGGGCAGCACCGCCCCAAACGGCGCGGGGTTCGCTGGCGACGGCGACGGCGACGCGTCGGACAGCAACGACGATTGGCCAAGAGAAGACATGACTTTTGGAATAAGCAAATACGCGTTCGACGCAGGGCGCGCCTTCTTACGCAGTGCCCATAGCGTAAGGCCCGGCGGGGCCTCGCCCAACCATCCATATCGAATAATCTTTGCGGAAATGATTATTTAACGGCCGCAGATTGTTTGCGTAGGCTCACTCCCGTTCACCGTCTCGTTCAACGTCAGTTACCGATCGATGGGCGTGTAGCGCAATCCGACCCATGTCGCCGTGCACGCGTCCTGCCCTTACCTAAGGAGTGCGTCCATGAGCGTCGAAATCATCGGCATGATTCAAAGCAGTAAGCAATCCGAAATTCATCCGCAAGCCGGCCCGGTCGTCGACCGTGACTATGTGCGCAATTTCGCCCGCGCCCACGAGCAATCCGGCTTCGACCGCATTCTCGTGCCGCACCACTCCACCAGCCCGTCCGCCACGCTCACGATCGCCTACGCGACGACCGTGACCGAGAACATCCACTTCATGCTCGCGCATCGTCCGGGCTTCGTCGCACCGACGCTGGCCGCACGCCAGATCGCCACGCTCGATCAATTCAGTGGCGGCCGCCTCGGCGTGCACTTCATCTCGGGCGGCTCCGACGACGAACAGCAACGCGACGGCGACTTCCTCGCGCATGACGAACGCTACGCGCGCACCGACGAGTACCTGCACATCCTGCGCCGCATCTGGACGGAAGACCGCCCATTCGATCACGACGGCAAGTACTACCGCTTCAGGCAAGGCTTCTCGGAGGTCAAGCCGGTGCAACAACCGCACGTGCCGATCTTCTTCGGCGGGGCGTCGCAAGCCGCGCTTGACGTTGCGGCCAGGCACGCCGACATCTACGCGCTGTGGGGCGAATCGCTCGATCAGGTGCGTGACATCACCACGCGCGTGCGCGCCGCCGCCGCAGTGCATGGCCGCGTGCCGCGCTTCTCGGTGTCGTTCCGCCCGATTCTCGGCGAGACCGAAGCGAAAGCCTGGGCGCGTGCCGATCAGATTCTCGCGCAAGCCAAAGCCATTCGTGAAGCCGCCGGCCTGCCGCAAGGCTCGCCACTGCAAAGCGAAGGCGCACGCCGCCTGCTCGCCGCCGCCGACAAGGGCGCGCGCCTCGACAAGGTGCTGTGGACCGAGATCGCCAAGCTCATCGGCGGCCGCTCGAACTCGACGGCTCTGGTCGGCACCCCCGAGCAAGTCGCCGACGCACTGCTCGATTACTACGACCTCGGCGTCACCACGTTCCTCATTCGCGGCTTCGACCCGCTGGGCGACGCCATCGACTACGGCCGTGAACTGATTCCGCGTCTGCGCAGCCTCGTGGCCGAACGCGATCGCCAAAACGACGCCACGCGCCGCGCGGCCTGACCAAGGAGAGATACCCCATGGCTGCCGTTCTGCCCGTCGACACCCACACCTTCGGACGCCAGACGTCTTCGTCCGCGTCGCCTTCCACCCCTGCCCCGACACGCACCACGCCGACCGGGCTCGTGCTGAACGCCGCACCGCAGCAGCGCTTCTGGTTCGACCCGCCGCCCGTGCGCAGCGACGTGCGGGCCGAGCGCCGCCATCGCCAGACACGTCTGGCCGCCGCGTTCCGCATCTTCGCGCGCCACGGCTTCGACCTCGGACTGGCCGGGCACATCACGGCACGTGACCCCGAGCTGACCGACCACTTCTGGGTCAATCCGCTCGGCGTGCACTTCTCGCGCATCAAGGTCTCCGACCTGCTGCTCGTCAATGCGAAGGGCGAGACGGTCATCGGCGACCGGCCGCTCAACAAGGCGGCATTCGCCATTCATGCGGCCATTCACGAAGCGCATCCGCATCTGGTCGCCGCCGCGCACACGCACTCGACCTACGGCAAGGCATGGTCGACGCTCGGTCGCCCGCTCGATGCGCTCACGCAAGACTCGTGCGGCTTCTTCGAAGACCATGCGCTGTTCGACGACTTCACCGGCATGGTGGTGGACGACAGCGAAGGCAACCGTATCGCACAAGCGCTGAACAAGCCCGACGGCAGCGGCACGGTCAAGGGTGTCATCCTGAAGAATCACGGCATTCTTACCGCCGGCCCGAGCGTCGAAGCCGCCGCCTGGTGGTACATCGCCCTCGAGAACGCGGCGCACACGCAGTTGCTCGCCGAAGCCGCCGGTACACCGCAACCGATCGACGAAGCGACCGCTCGCCACACGCACAGTCAGGTCGGTGGCCCCGAGGGCGCGCTGTACGCGTTCGAAAGCCTCTACGAGGGGCTCGTCGCGGCCGAGCCGGACCTGCTCGAATGACGTCGCGGGGCGTGCGTCTCGCGCACGCTCCCTTCTTGTCCACCCGCACACAACATCAGAAATCAACAGGGGAGTCGTACCCATGAAGTTTCGTCATACCGCCAACGGCTCGGAAGTCACGACGCAAAGCGAGGTTCACACGGGCCGCCGAAAAATTCTGCGCGCAGGCACGGCCGCCGCACTGGCCGCACCGGCCCTGCTGCTCGGGCGCAAGGCATGGTCGCAGCCGCGCAAGCTCACGTTCGCCTGGAACCAGAACTCGTTCTGTCTGACGCCGATCGTCGCCGCGCAGGAACGCGGCTTCTTCGAGAAGAACGGCCTGCAAGTCGACCTCATCAACTACAGCGGCTCGACCGACCAGTTGCTCGAATCGATTGCCACGGGCAAGGCGGACGCCGCCGTCGGCATGATCCACCGCTGGCTCAAGCCGCTCGAAGCCGGCTTCGACGTGAAGATCATCGGCAGCTCGCACGGTGGCTGCGTGCGGCTGCTCGGCGCCAAGGCCGCGGGTGTGACGTCGCTCGCCGCCCTCAAGGGCAAGACCATCGGGGTGTCGGATCTCGCCGCCCCGGGCAAACACTTCTTCCAGATCCTGCTCGCGAAGAACGGCATCGATGCCGATCGCGACATCACGTGGCGTCAATACCCGGCCGACCTGCTCGGCGTGGCCGTCGACAAGGGCGAGATTCAGGCGATTGCCGATGGCGACCCGAATCTGTATCTGCTCGAGAAGCGCACCAACGGCGCTTACGTCGAACTGGCCACCAATCTGAGCGGCGAATACGCCCGCAAGGTGTGCTGCGTGATCGGCGCGCGCGGGGAACTGGTGCGCAACGACCGCGCGGCCGCCAGCGCGCTCGCGCGCTCCATCGTGCAGGCCACCGAGTTCGTCAACGAGAACCCGAACGAGGCCGCGAAGATCTTCGCCAAGTACTCGCCGAAGATCAGCCCCGAAGACCTGCGCAAGCTCTACGCAACGCTCACCTACACGCACCATCCGACCGGCGTCGATCTGCGCGACGAGATCGCCTACTTCGCCGACGACTTCCGCCGCATCGGTGTGCTCAAGAAGAGCACCGATCCGCAGAAACTGGCGCAGCACGTCTACGCCAATGTCCTGGGATAAACGACCATGAGCGCCATTCTCGACAACGCCGCGCTACGCGGGGCGTCCCCTGCCGGGGCACTGGAACTCGCCGAACAGGCCGACGGCACCACGCTGCGCGCGCCCGTCCCCCGCTTCGACGAGACGCAAATCGATCAACTCTTCGCCGCGCCCCGCACGCCCGCACTGTGGGGCGCCGGGTTCGTCGCCGCACTCGCATGGGCCGCCTTCGGCGCGCTCACGCTGCGCTGGCCCAACAAGATCGTGGGCTTCTCCGACTGGGCTTTCACCGACGAACTGGGCGTGTTCGCACTGGTCGTTGCCGCCCTGCTCGCGGTATTGTCGGTCGCGGGACGCGCCACACCGCCGCTGCTGCGTGCGCGCGAGGCACTCACCGGCGCCGGTCCGTGGCTCATCGCCATCGCACTCGCGCTGGCCGCGTGGGAAATCCTCACCGCCAAGACCGGCTCGCTGCCCACACCGTTCTTCGCCCCGCCGCAAGCCCTCATCGAGGTCTACACCGACGACTGGCAACGCCTCGGCGACAGCGCCGTCAACACGCTCAAGCTGCTCGGCATCGGCTTCGGTCTGGGCGCCATTGCAGGCTTTCTGGTCGGCGTGTCCATCGGCTGGTCGCGCGCCATCGGGTACTGGGTGCACCCGGTACTGCGCGTGCTCGGCCCCGTGCCCGCCACCGCCCTGCTGCCGCTCACGTTCTACTTCTTTCCGTCGAGCTACTCCGCGGCGGCGTTCCTCATCGCCTTGTCGACGGCCTTCCCGGTTGCCGTGCTCACGTGGTCGGGGGTCGCCGGCGTGAACAAGAGCTACTACGACGTTGCCCGCACGCTCGGCGCATCCGACGCATTTCTGGTGCTGCGTGTCGCCATTCCCGCCGCGTTGCCCAATGTCTTCGTCGGCCTGTTCATGGGGCTCGGGGCCTCGTTCTCGGTGCTCGTCACCGCCGAGATGATGGGCGTGAAGTCCGGCCTCGGCTGGTACCTCACCTGGGCACAAGGCTGGGCCTCGTACGTGAACATGTACGCCGCCCTGATCGTCATGGCACTGCTCTTCTCCGGCGTCATCACACTGCTCTTCACCGTGCGTGACCGCGCGCTCGCCTGGCAAAAAGGAACCGTCAAATGGTAAGCGTCGCTACATCCTCTCCTGCGTTCGATCAGCAAGACATCGCGATTGCGGCGTCCCATCCCGTCAACGACACCGCCGTGCCCGCGAACGACACCGGGGCGCGCATCGATATTCGTGGCGTCGATCACTGGTTCGGTACGCGTCAGGCGCCGTTGCAGGTGCTCGATGACGTGAACCTGAGCGTCGCGCCCGGCGAGTTCGTGGCCTTGCTCGGCCCCAGCGGCTGCGGCAAATCCACGCTGCTGCGTCTCGTTGCCGGACTGGAGGCCGCCACGCGCGGCACGATCACGCAGGACGGCACCGCGATTACGCGGCCCGATCCGTCGCGCATCGTGGTGTTTCAGGACCCCACGCTCTACCCGTGGCGACGTGTGCGCGACAACGTGGCGCTCGGTCTGCAAGCGCGCGGCGTGCTCGGCAAGGAACGCCAACGCGTCGACGCCGCCCTCGCGCGCGTTGGCCTCTCCGAGTTTGCCGACGCGTTTCCGCATCAACTCTCCGGCGGCATGGCGCAACGCGTGGCGCTCGCCCGCGCGCTCGTCAACGATCCGCGCCTGCTCGTGCTCGACGAGCCGCTCGGCAAGCTCGACTCGCTCACGCGACTGGCGATGCAAAGCGAACTGGTCGACCTGTGGCAACGCGCGGGCTTCTCGGCGCTGCTCGTCACGCACGACGTCGAGGAAGCCCTCTTCCTCGCGCAACGCGTGATCGTGTTCAGTGCGCGCCCGGCGAAGATCGTGGCCGAACTGCGCGTCGATCTGCCCTATCCACGCCATCGCGGCGACGCGCGCATTACCGAACTGCGCCACCAGGCGCTCCGACATCTGGGGCTCGATGCAAGCTGGTAATCGTGCAGAACGTGGTTTCACAAAGCAGATGAAGTCGACGTACCGGCCGTCATCGGGCCACTTGGGCCACTTGGGCCGCTTGGGCCGCTTCCCCGCGGAGCCCGCCCGATGACGTCTGCACCTTCGCATCTCTGGCTTAACGCCCTGCTGCAAGCCCTTCAGTTCGTGCAGTCCGCCTGGCTGAGCACGCTTTATGCGCTCGGCATCACCGACGATTCGCACGGTGCGCCCGCATGGCCGTGGGACGTGCGCATCGCCGGAGAAAACCTCGTCATCGATGTCGCCCTCGCTCGCCAGTTCGCATGGATGCTCGCGGCCATCGCGTTTGCGCTCGCCTGCGTGCTGCTGGCCTTGTTCTGGCGACGGGCGTGGCGCTGGCTGCTGGTCGCCGGCGTCGGCGCACTGGCCGTGGCCCCGTGGCCGTCGCCCTCGCTATGGCTGACGGTCGCCGTGCCGACCAGTTTCCACGCGAGCCCGACGGGCTTCACCGTAGAGAGCATCGCGCGCGGCGCGCGCGTGTACGCGGCGCAGTGCGCAGCCTGCCACGGCGCCGACGGACGCGGCGAAGGCCCCCTTGCGGCCACGCTGCACCGCTGGCCGCCGACCATGGCGAGCGCCTTGCTGAGTCGCCGCGCCGACGGCGAACTGTTCTGGCACGTGCTGTATGGCATGCGCGACGATCAGGGCGTGACCATGCCCGGCTTCTCCGCACGCCTGAGCGACCGGGAAATCTGGGCCGCGCTCGACTACATGCGTGTGCTCTCGGCATCGGCCGGTATGGCCGCAGGTGGCAGTTGGCCCGTGCCGATCGCGTTGCCCTCGCTCCCGGTGAAGTGCGCCACTGCGCCCTCCCGGGATATCGCCGCGTGGCGTGGCAACCAGCGGGTTCGCGTCGTCGCTGTGGATGCCGCTCATCCGCCGCCGTTTGAAGATCCGCGGTTCCTCACGCTGCTGATCGAGCGCAACGGCCTGCCGCCGCGTGAGGCGTCTGGCATCCGCAAGGTGGTGTCACAACGCTCGGATCGCTCGGATCGTGCGCCGAGCGCGAACGTCACGACGCTCTTCGGGGCACGAGCGGACTGCGTCGCCGATAGCCCCGACGCGTGGCCGGTCTTCGCGCAGATTGCCGGGGTAGCCGCGTCGAGCCTCGCGGGCACCGAATGGCTGGCCGACCGCGACGGCTGGCTGCGCGCGCTTGCCCCCGCCGGACGCCGGGGCTGGGCCGACGGCGGCCTGATGTGCACGACATCGACCGCAGCGTCCGACGGCGCACCTGCGGCCCTTCGCGCCGACCCGCTCACCGCCACACTGCGCCAGATGGACGACGACCCCGTGCGGTTCGTCAAAGGCGGCTTCGTGCATTAGCCATCTGCCAGCATGCGCACACTGCTCATACGGTTTCTCCTTATTTCGATCCACCACAGGCTCTCATCATGACGATCTCCCGACGCCGCTTTCTCCAGTACGTCACCACTTCGAGCGCAGCGGGTGCGCTGACCACGCTCGCACTGCCGGGTGTTTCCTACGCACAATCCGGCCGCCCGCTGCTCAAAGCCGGCGACCAGAAGGGCGGACTGCGTGCGCTGCTCGAAGCCGCTGACGAACTCAGACAGTTGCCCTACGACATTCAGTGGACGGAATTCCCCGCTGCCGCCCCGCTGGCCGAAGCCCTCAATGCGGGGGCCGTCGATTGCGGCCCGATCGGTGACGCGCCGGTGATCTTCGCGCTGTCGGCCGGAGCGGCCATCAAGATCATCGGGGCCAATCGTTCCGACGCTTACGGCACCGCCGTGATCGTGCGCCCGGACGCCACGCTGCGCACCGCTGCCGATCTCAAGGGCAAGAACATCGGCACGACGCGTGGCTCCATCGGTCACTTCGTCACGCTCAAGGCGCTGAGCGCCGCCGGCCTGACCCCGAGCGACGTCAACTTCCGCTTCCTGCCACCGGCCGACACCATCACCGCACTGGCCAGCGGCTCGGTTGACGCGTGGGCAACGTGGGAACCCTACACGGCCGTGGCAGAGACGACCGGCCGCGGGCGTGTGCTCGTGAACGGCCGGGGACTCTGGTCGGGGCTGAGCTATCTCGCGGCGACCGACGCCGCCATCGCGACCAAGCAGGAGGTGCTACGCGACTTCCTGACGCGTGTCGTTCGGGCGCAGGTCTGGTCGTATCAGCACGTCGACGCCTTCTCGGCAGCCATGGCGCGCATCATCGGCATTCCGCCCGAAGCCGCGAAGTTGCAGTTCTCACGACGCGCCACGAAATGGCGCAACATCGACGACGCCCTCGTCGCGGAACAACAACGTACCGCCGACTTCTACTCGCAAGTCGGCTTGCTGCGCCAGCCGCTCGACGTCAAAGCCACGTTTGACAGGCGCTTCCCGATCAAGGTCTGAGGCAAGGCAACAACACGCCTCGGCGCGGGCGGCTGTCGGCTATCGTGACGGCGGTACCTATGGGGCACGTTGAGGCATCTCACTAACCCCAAGGCCGTGCGGGGTGGGTGTCGGTCGTCTGGCTGTCCTCGACGCCCGATGGCGTCGCGATGCATGCCGCTTGTGGTAGCGTGACGCTTTCCGTCTGACCCTTACGCGTGCCTTGCGCGCGCGCCTTCGTCATGCTCGACTTCGACGCCGAAGCGCTGATGCGCCTCGTCACCACGCCCATGCCGTTCGGCAAACACAAGGGCACGCTCATCGCCGACCTGCCCGGCAACTACCTGAGCTGGTTCGCCCGCGAGGGCTTCCCGCCGGGCGAGATCGGCCGGCTGCTCGCGCTGATGCACGAGATCGATCACAACGCCCTGGGTGAGTTGCTCAGACCCTTGCGCGCGCAGGCGCGGGCCGCGCGTTCCCGATAGGCGGGGCGCAGCCTGCACGAGCGGGCAAGGATCAGCGATATCCGGGATGTCAGGCCCGCGCGGCGCCAGTGAGCATCGGCGGCAGGTGGCGGCGCACCCACTGCGTCTGCTGCTCGTGGGCGTACGCCAATTGCAGCACGGCGAGATCCGCCTGCGCCGGCCCGATGATTTGCAACCCCATGGGC
>NZ_JAELTP010000369.1 GCF_016428915.1 Pandoraea sp. ASV26 | reverse complement strand
GATTTACATACCTATACAAAGACACGCAGACACAGATTGAAACATATAGACATCCACAAATGTTATAATAAAGTAGATGGTATTAACAGGTTTTTGTTTGCATTGATGCAAGAATTTTGTTATGGCAATAATGTAAAAACCTCCGTGGTGAATACCCCCATGTATACGCCGTGCGCCCAAAATTAACACAAAAAATATGGAACGAAAAACAACGCCGATCCGATCCTGTATGTTGGTCATGAAGAGTGCCCTACTCCTCTTCCTCTTCCTCTTCTTCGTCCTCTTCCTCCCCATACAAGTCGTCATCCTCCTCTTGAGGCTCAGGCTCAGGTTCAGGTTCCGGCTCAGGCGGCGCGCCTCTCAGTTTAAACCCTGCTTTCTCCTTCATATTCTCCCAGAGGTACTGCAGTGCCTGCGTCTCTATTCTTGTCCTATAAGAGCCCTTGACATGGTCTACCAGGATA
>NZ_JAELTP010000368.1 GCF_016428915.1 Pandoraea sp. ASV26 | reverse complement strand
TCATAGTCTCGTTCATAAAGGGAGCCAATCATGGACATGCCAAGGACAAGGCAGCATCTACCGCCTACGCCGCCATCTTCGTCATCAACGGTGGGTTTGGACATGTCAAAGTGCAAGGTGGGGACATGCAAGAAAGGCAGGTGAGGATGGAAAAAGTTCAGGTAGGCGGTGACGTATCGTTGCAGGGCCGAGACGGAGGGAAGCTTGACCTGTTCGGGCTGGCCATCCTGGGGGTTGGGGGCTGTACTCAAGGCTTGCTTACGGCCAAAAGGCTGGGTTTTGGCGAGGGTGTTCACAATGGCAATCCGGGTATATTCTGATATGGTTGTTACGGGAGATGCTCCATGGTTACCGGCAGTGGTAGATGGCGGAGTTTCGGGACCGGCGTTGAAGCCTTGGGGTATGTTTATGTTTTGCGTATGGTGCCCCGTTACGGAAGAGGGCATTGAACTCAGAGACGGAGG
>NZ_JAELTP010000367.1 GCF_016428915.1 Pandoraea sp. ASV26 | reverse complement strand
CGACATGGGGAATTTAGGCACGCATGACAAGGCAGACTAACTTTGCGGCTAATTTCATTGGCACACCCCATGTAACTACCAGTAGCTCTACGAGTAAAACTGAAAAAGCTCTTGCCAATACCTACGACGTGGCTGCAACAAATACCATACCATACGATACCGCGGTCGCCAATATCACATTCACCCAACCCGGGCAGAACTGTCTTGTATGTACAGAACTACGCTGTTGGAATGGCAATGAAATATGCTCTTTTGACTCCAGAAATGCATATGGGGAGCCCCAATGCCCATTCTCTGGCCTACAACAGTACCTGGCCAGGGAGTCTCGTGAGGAGAAGTAAGCCGGCGTCCTTCTTTGGGCTTAACAAGCCTAGGCTGACCCGTACTCCATACGCGTGTGTTGAAACGGTTGGTTACACCGGAAATTGACAGTGGGCCTTCCCCGCACGTGTCTCGGTTACACC
>NZ_JAELTP010000366.1 GCF_016428915.1 Pandoraea sp. ASV26 | reverse complement strand
GGGATACTCAGGGGCTCTGAACCAACTACATAATATAACCTTTACCTGGCTAGGTAAGCAGATTAATCTGCAGCACCTGCAGGCGCCTGTGGACTGCTTGTAGCAATTTCTCACAGGATAATGCGTACGAGATAATTACTGCTACACCCGTTGGCTGGCGAGAAAGCCGTTGAACCAAATATAGACAAACGGGCTTCCTCGGCTTCCCGTGGCTGACGCCGTGCAAGCCTCATGGTAGATCCTGACTGAATTACGAATCAACACATTATTACCCATCAAGCCAGTCTCCAAAGCGTATCATGATATATTATACGGAGCGACAGTGGGTTGATTACAGTTACACCAGTCGCATACTGTCAACACAGCTTCCATTCGAACCGCCACTACACGGCTTCTACGCCTTGAACTGACTTTGACCACGTCACAAAGAAAATAGGCTCCTTCTGCTAATGCGCTGTTTTTCTC
>NZ_JAELTP010000365.1 GCF_016428915.1 Pandoraea sp. ASV26 | reverse complement strand
ACACAGCACAGGAATCACGGCCGCCAGAATCATGCCCGCCCCCAGGAAGCCCGCCGTCACACCAAACCCAATACGGTATCCAGGAGAGTCATAAAGTGGCCATATACGGCTCCCATACACGCTGGAAAAGTTGCCAAACGCATTCACCAGCGCTAGCACAATGGCGCGCTTCTCGGGTGGAAGGCTGACGGTGCCACTAGTCCAAGAGAGAATGAGTGGTAGAGCAGACCAGATGCCCGCTGCGACGAAGCAGATCATGACATAGCGGACAATTGCTGTCTGCACGGCAGCGCAGACGACACTACATGCGAAGCCCACTGCGAGAGCACCGGTGATGTGCCATCCGCGCTCGACGTGGCGATCTGACGACCATGCGAGTATGTTGAGGCACACGCTTGCGACGGCATAAATTGGCACCGTCATGTATTGGGCCTTGACTGTATCGTAGCCAAGTGTAAGTGTGAT
>NZ_JAELTP010000364.1 GCF_016428915.1 Pandoraea sp. ASV26 | reverse complement strand
GCACACAGCTATTAATACAAATTCATTTTTTTGAACAGCGACATTTGTTCAAGAAACAAAAATGTCGGTTAGAAATATATGCCGTGTTTGGTTGTGTCCAGAGTTTTCGCGACGTTCTTTGTCACTACAAGCGAGAACAACTTACACTAGAAGCAGCCCCAAAAAGCCCCGCATAAACTGAAGCTGAAGGAATCGCGTTTCATTATGTACATGGTTTGATTCCTTGTATAACTTTTCTTTGTTCACGCCGATAAAGAGACATGTGTTTACACTCACCTAGCGATGACTTCAGACAGCCTATTGGCTCAAAACTGCTGCAAACTGTAAGGGTCTTCACGAGGACCTAGCAGGTGGTATCTGTATGTAGAGCGGACATTCGAAACTTTACAGGCGCTTTTGATCCAAGACCCTTGCACAAGGCTAGGGATGAGGAATAGTCTAGCGCCACGACAGCCTGCTTAAGAA
>NZ_JAELTP010000363.1 GCF_016428915.1 Pandoraea sp. ASV26 | reverse complement strand
ACTTTGACCTGAAGCTTGAATTATTTCACAGGCGGGAGAGGCAGACAAAGCTCGAGGCCCGACTGGAGGCTGTTGAGTCTGAAAAGCAAGAGGCGCAACAAGTCACTGACAACCTCATGTCGGAGCTTGGAAAGCGCGACAAGGCTATCGAGGAGGCTGTTGGCCTGATTGTTGCGCTGGAGGCTAAGATTGACCAGTTGCTTGATGAGCGAAATATTGTTAAGCAGATGGAAAGCCAGGGCCTTATCTACTCGGGTGATTTGGAAAGCTACGCAAACTCTACCGCGGACATGACTGCCCTTGATGTCGGCGATACGGGGGACCGGTCAAAGACGCCAAACGTAAATCGCATGCCTAGTTTTCTTTCTGATCGAAGTACAACAACCGAAAATCTTCGAAATGTTTATCTTGGCAATCGCGGAAGCATTCACAGTCTACGACGCGATTCTGCAGGACCTTCAGAAG
>NZ_JAELTP010000362.1 GCF_016428915.1 Pandoraea sp. ASV26 | reverse complement strand
ACTCTGGGCTGATGTGCCTCATTGCGAGACCTCGTGGAACTTGCCCTTTGAGCATGTTGCACATGTCGCCAATAGGTAGCAGAGTGTAAAACAGTTGTTTACCTCTCCCTCTATTCAATTTTGCGGTATCGTCAGGCACCCTCACAAGCCTCTCTAAGGCATCAGACATTGTGGTCGGCTTCTGTAGCTCAACACGATCGACATCCGAAACGAACCACACCCGGTACGAGTTGCCAAACTCCTGTGTCGAGGAAGGCCCATGACCATGTTTTGGGGCAGATAACTGATTAGCAAGAAGGGTGATTTCTTTGCGTAAGTTTTCCGACACATGCTTCGCAGCCTCCTGGCTGAGGACTTCCTCTTCGATAGTGATGATGCTGTTGGATCCCCAAGAAACTTCAGACACGACATGCGTTGCTTCAGTTGACTGGACGCTGTCAAAGTTGACATTCTTTGGTTCAAAGC
>NZ_JAELTP010000361.1 GCF_016428915.1 Pandoraea sp. ASV26 | reverse complement strand
AGACTAAACCGACTCTCTCTCCCACGTGGTATGCTTTATATATATCCCGTCTAAACACATCCTTACACAAACCTATTCTATACCGGTGCAACAGAAGCCTGAAACGATGCAAACCCGCACAAGTCTGTCTTGCGATCAATAAATCACAGACCCGGCATGGCAGCTCCACAAGTAAGCGTCCCCTCGGCGCAAAACTCATCTACATCTTTCTTTAGTAAATTAGATTATATAGAGGCTCTTCTCAAGAAGCAAATTAATGATACAATCCAAGTATTATATTCTTGGACGACCAGGCTGCGTGTGCTTGTTCTACAGGCGGTACGTGACAGGGTGCACTAGTAAGTGGTTGGCGCAATGTGGATAAGGCTTCTTGGGTGAGATTTGGTAGAGTATGACTGTTCCCGGTTTTGCCGCGGAAAGACATGTCTTGGCAATATACTTTGAAGTATCATGGTGTAAAATAAG
>NZ_JAELTP010000360.1 GCF_016428915.1 Pandoraea sp. ASV26 | reverse complement strand
GGGTGGGGACAACTAGATCGGAAACTTGAGGAGAAGAGAATAAATGGGCGAAAACCAATTCTAACAGGTTGGTAATTTCGGTATGTAGTCCTGCGTCGCAGACGAAATTACATTGATAAGCATTATTGGAAATAGCACCATCATTGCGGGCTGAGCGGAGCGGGTGTTGAAGCAGACGGGCGGAGATTGCAGCCTCGTTGAGATGGATCAACGGGATGTGATCTATTGGCTGGAGATGATGGGGATGCGCGGGTAATCAGGGTCCCAGATTTGCTGGTTTAGCGGTAAGGGGGGAGAGGTTGGGGGGGGGGGGGGTTGGGCATAATTCAACGGTGACAGTTGGCCAACGGTGGATAACAGTGACATAAGAGGTTGACTACATCGAATGGTGTGTCACTAAAACACAACTGACGCAGCCGCCAAACCGTGGGTTGGGTATGGAAAAGGGGGGCGGGGTGGGAGTAT